>NZ_JBXGGI010000153.1:0-7181 GCF_056854775.1 Mannheimia sp. | reverse complement strand
TCAATAAATAGGGAATTAAAGTCATAAATTTTCCTGATTAAATTTATCTTGTGCTATATTTTACAGAAATTCTAAAAATATAACAGGACGAAAAATGAGTGATAAAGTGTTTATTCGAGAGTTAACTGCATTTGCTTCTATCGGGGCGTATGATTGGGAACATACTATTAAACAACGTCTGGTGTTTAATATTGATATGGCGTGGGATTTTTCCAAAGCCGCAGAAACCGATGATGTGAAGTATTGCTTGAATTATGCAGAAGTGTCGGAAAAAGTGTTACATTTTGTAGAATCTCAACCGTTTAAATTGGTAGAAACCGTTGCCTATCAACTGGCAGAATTATTGCAAAAAGAGTACCAACTTTCTTGGATTCGCATTGAATTGCATAAGCCTAAGGCGGTGGCTCAAGCAAGTAGTGTAGGCGTGATTGTAGAACGAGGTCATCAATGACCTCATCATCACTGAAATTAGGTTATTTTAGCTTAATTATTGCGACCCTTTTCTGGGGTGGAAATTTTGTATTAGGCAAAGTGTTAAGCGGCTCAGTTCAGCCTATTACATTAACCTATTTGCGGTGGTTACCGGCATTTTTAATTTTGGCTTTGCTCTTTTTTCGCCCGACTTTACGAGCTATACCTTTATTCAAACCCCGTTTAGGCGTAATGTGGGTGCTGGGGCTACTTGGGGTTATTTTGTTCCCTGCTACTTTATATGAAGGCTTAAAAACAACAACGGCACTCAATGCCAGCCTCTATTTAGCTATTTCGCCTGTTTTGGTATTGCTTTTAAACCGACTTGCTTTTAAAGAGCAAATTAGCCCGATTATTTTAACAGGTGCAATTATTAGCTTGCTCGGTGTACTGTGGTTATTAATGCAAGGGAAGCTTTCTCGTTTAGTCAACCTTTCAATTAATAAAGGTGATTTATGGGCGATTGCATCTACTATAAGCTGGGCGGTTTATTGCTGTGTGATTCGGCTACGTCCGCAAGGCATCAGTAATACCGTATTTCTTACGGTATTGGTTGGATTAGCGGTTATCACTTTAACGCCTTTCTTTATTTATGAATATGCAACAGAATCTGCAAAAAATTTAGCAAATTTGACCGCTTTACAATGGAGCGGAATAGGTTATTTAGTTATTGGACCGTCCATTCTCTCTTACGCTTTTTGGAATTTTGGTATTGCGATAGTGGGTTCAGCTAAAGGAACGGTAATGACTAACTTTACACCACTGTTTGCAGCCATTTTTAGCATCATTTTATTAAATGAAGCAGTCCATATTTACCATATTATTAGTGCTGTATTGATTACGGCAGGCATACTGATTTGTAGCTATAAAAAATATTAACCGGAGGTAGTAATATGTTTCGTACAGAAATTTTAGAACGTTTTGAACAATTAATAGCGGAGAAAAATTGTGAAATCACAAAAGCGGTGATTGAGCAACTTATCAGGCAAGATTTTCACGGACAGTTATCTTATGAAGTTGTTGATGAACTATGTGAAGAATTTAAACGCTCTCGCATTGAATTAGCCCTATTTTGTATTTCAATTGCCGCTTGCTATGCGGTTACGCCCGTCTCTCATTTTAATGTTGGAGCAGTAGCAGTTGGGAAACGTGGCGATTTCTATTTCGGGGCAAACCAAGAATTTTCAGGGGAATGTATGCAGCAATCGGTTCACGCAGAGCAGAGTGCGATTTCCCACGCGTGGCTTGCAGGCGAAACCTTGATTACAGATGTAGTGGTTAATTACACCCCTTGCGGACATTGCCGCCAATTTATGAATGAACTTAGTGGAGCTGAAAATCTAAAAGTGCATTTACCGCACAGTCAAGATAATTTATTACATAGCTACTTGCCGGATAGTTTCGGACCAAAAGATTTAGGCATTGAAAAAGTCCTACTTGACAACCAACCACAACAGTTTGCAACTACAGGCGACAAACTACAACAAGCCGCCATTGCTGCTGCAAATACGTCTTACGCACCTTATAGCAAAGCCTTTAGTGGGATTGCATTACAAGTCGGCGAACGTATTATTTGTGGCAAATATGCTGAAAATGCAGCGTTCAACCCAACTTTTTTACCGTTACAAAGTGCATTGAATTATCGCCTATTTTTAGGATTAGCTGATGTGCCTGTTGAGCGAATTGTATTAGCCGAAGCAGAAGGCTCATTAAGTAGTAGAGCAATGACAAAAGCCTTAGCTAAATCCTTATTGGATTTAGACATTGAATATGTTCCACTACAAGCGGTCTGATTTTTAATTATTTTTGCGATTTAATCACTATTTTCTAAAGCGAGCAAAAATGCTTGCTTTTTTATTCTCTATCTTTTTGATTTAACACATATTTTGGTGTTTTTTTACTAATGGCAAGTTGTAATTTTAGTTAAGATATTTCCCATAATATTAAAAATATAAGGATTTGAAATGAATAATGCACTCATTTTAGAACAAGTTAAAAAGAACCGACGTGATATGGCTATTTTTATAGCGGACGTTGTTCTTTTCTTTGTTTTACTAAACACATTACCTTTTGAGCCGGAGCCAACCAAAGGCTTAGCTCTTTTAGCTTTTGTTGCTATTTTATGGCTCACGGAAGCGGTTCACGTTACCATTACTGCTCTTTTTGTGCCTGTGTTGGCAATTGCATTGGGGGTGGTTACTTCAAAAGAGGCATTAAGTGCCTTTGCTGATCCAACTATCTTCTTATTCTTTGGGGGCTTTGCATTGGCTGCCGCATTGCATATCCAAAAAATTGACAAAATGATCGCAAATAAAATTATGGCTCTGGCAAAGGGAAAATTATTTGTTGCCGTACTTTATTTATTTGGCGTTACGGCTTTTTTGTCAATGTGGATGAGCAATACCGCAACGGCTGCGATGATGCTACCTCTTGCATTAGGCATTCTCAGTAAAATGGACAGAGAATCGGAACGCAATACTTATACTTTCGTATTACTTGGTATTGCGTATAGTGCAAGTATCGGCGGAATGGGGACTTTAGTCGGAAGCCCGCCAAATGCGATTGCAGCTTCCCAGCTACACCTTACATTTTCCGATTGGTTGATGTATGGCTTGCCGGTTATGTTGATTATTTTGCCATTAGTCATTTTTATTTTATATATCACTTTCAAGCCTAGATTTAACCAAGATTTTGAGTTTGAATTTGAACAAATTAACTTTAATCGTCAACGTGTTATTACGCTGAGCATTTTTCTTTTCATTGCGTGTTGTTGGGTGCTAAGTAGTGTGATTAATCCGCTTATTTCAAGCTTCTTAGGCTTAAAATCTAATATTGGCAACTTTGATAGTATTATTGCACTCGTTGCTTCCTTGCTATTGTGTGTAACAAAAGTAGTGAGTTGGCAACAAATTCAAGACAATACAGAATGGGGAATATTATTTCTCTTTGGTGGCGGGCTCACCTTGAGTGCCGTACTTAGCCATACAGGAGCAAGCCGAATTATGGCGGAAGGTATTATCTCTTTAATTGAAGGCAAACATTATTTTATTGTGTGCTTAATTATTGCTGCTTTTATTATTTGTTTAACGGAGTTTACTTCAAATACCGCAAGTGCAGCATTACTTGTGCCGATATTTATCTCTATTGCAGAGGCTTTAAATATCAACCCACTTGGATTTGCCTTAATTATTGGACTAGGGGCATCTTGTGCCTTTATGTTGCCTGTAGGAACGCCACCTAATGCCATTGTTTACGGCACAGGTTTGGTTAGACAAAAAGATATGCTCAAGTCTTATAAAATCGACTTGCTTTGTATATTAGTGATTGCCGGAATTGGTTACTGGTTCTGGTTGTAAATGAAAATAGCCAAGTGATTACTTGGCTATTTTTTTATAAAAAGGGAATTACTTACCCCAAACTTCTTCTGCAATTTCTTTAATTAAGTTTAATTTCGCCCACTGTGCTGCTTCAGTTAAAATATTCCCTTCTTCGGTGGATGCAAAACCACATTGTGGCGATAAACATAATTGGTTAATCGGTACAATTTGAGCAGCTTCTTTAATACGTTCGATGATCGCATTTTTATCTTCCAAATCACCAAATTTCGAGGTAATTAAACCTAAAACCACTTGTTGATTTTTAATATGACGTAACGGCTCGAATGTACCTGCACGCTCGGTATCATATTCTAAGAAGAAACCGTCAATACGGCATTTGCCGAATAATGTTTCAGCAACAGGACCATAACCACCTTCCGAGAACCAAGAAGAACGGAAGTTACCACGACAAATGTGCATTGTAATAGACATATCGGCAGGTTTGGCATCAACAATACGATTTAATAAGGCAACATATTTTTCGGCTAAATCAGCTAAATCGAAACCTCTGGCCTCAAATTCTTTACGTTTGTCTTCGGCACAGAATTGTCCCCAGCTTGTATCATCTAGCTGTAGGTTGCGTAATCCCATTTCGTAGAATTTGTGCATTGCCTTAATATAAGCATTGGCAATATCATCATAAAGTTTTTGCTCGTCTTGATATTGTGGTAGTGGCTGGTAGTTTTCATCTCGCACACAGCAGATAACGTGCAACATTGTTGGAGCAGGAATAGTAAATTTAGTTGGATAATCGCCTGCTGCTTCTTTTAAAATGCGGTAAGCATCAATAAAAGAGTGATTGTCCGAGAAATCAATATCACCTACGATTTTTACGGTTTGACCCTTCGGCTTATGACCCGTGAAGTTTACATTAAAGACTTCTGTTTCTTTCCAATCCATACCGTCTAATTCAGCTAAGAAATCCAAATGCCACCAAGTACGGCTGAATTCCCCGTCAGAAACCGCTTTTACGCCGTGTTGTTTTTGCAGTTCAACGAGTTTTTTAACCTCTTGGCGGGTTACTTCTCTGAGTTCCTCACGGCTAATTTTTTGTTGGTTGAAATCTTCTCTCGCTTGCTTTAACGCATCAGTACGCAGAAAACTGCCTACAATATCATTGCGATAAGGGGCTTGGGTACGAATGGTTGCTTCCGGAAATAATTGGCTCATAAAATCACTCCTTGTAATTGTATTGTGTTATAAACACTGTTAATCATAGCAAAAAGAGCAATAAAAAGCCCTTCATTAACTTATGAAAATTAATGAAGGGCAGTATGAAAATTTTTACTATACAAGCGGTGATCTTTTGCAAATTTTTTGCAATTTTTAACCGCTTGTTAAAGGCTATTATTGCGTTGCTACAATAGTGCCGTCTTGGTAATCCACCGTTACAGGTTTATTCGGTAATAATTTACCGCTTAAGATCTGTTGAGCAAGTGGATTTTCAAGCTCTTGCTGAATCGCACGTTTAAGTGGTCTTGCTCCGAACAATGGGTCAAAGCCTGCATTGCCGATATGATCTAAAGCTGCATCGGTTACGGTTAGGCTATAACCACGTTCTGCCAAGCGAGTAATTAAGCGTTGTAGCTGAATTTTCGCAATTGAACGGATATGATCTTTTCCTAACGAGTGGAACATCACCGTTTCATCAATACGGTTGATAAACTCAGGGCGGAAATGGTGTCCAACAACTTCCATTACCATCTCTTTAACCGCATCATAGCCCTTATGTGCATTCTCTTGAATGAGATGTGAGCCCAAGTTTGAAGTCATAATCACAACGGTATTGCGGAAATCCACCGTTCTGCCTTGACCATCAGTTAAACGTCCGTCATCTAACACTTGCAGTAAAATGTTAAACACATCAGGGTGGGCTTTCTCCACTTCGTCGAGTAGCACCACAGAATATGGGCGGCGGCGAACCGCTTCAGTTAAATAACCGCCTTCTTCATAACCAACATAGCCCGGAGGTGCACCCACTAAGCGAGACACGCTGTGTTTTTCCATAAACTCAGACATATCAATACGCACCATTGCATCAGGGTCATCAAACAAGAAGTTGGCTAATGTTTTGCTTAATTCCGTTTTACCCACGCCGGTCGGACCTAAGAATAAAAACGAACCAATCGGTTTATTCGGGTCAGAAAGCCCTGCACGGCTACGGCGAATAGCATTTGCCACCGCATCCACTGCTTCATTTTGACCGATAACACGAGCGTGCAATACGTCTTCCATATGAAGGAGTTTTTCTTTCTCGCCTTCCATCATTTTAGCAACAGGAATGCCCGTTGCTTTTGAAAGCACTTCGGCAATTTCTTCTTCGGTTACTTTGGTACGAAGTAATTGCGTTTCTGCATTTTTTTCGCCATTTTCGACCGCTTGTAACTGCTTTTCTAAGTTTGGAATCACGCCATATTGCAACTCAGACATCTTCTCAAAGTTGTTCTCACGGCGAGCTTGATCCATCGCAATGCGAGCGTTTTCCAACTCTTCTTTAATATGTTGTGTGCCAAGCAGTGCTGATTTTTCCGCTTTCCATACTTCCTCAAGCTCTGAATATTCACGCTCTTTGGCTGCCATTTCTTCATCTAACTTCGCTAAACGTTGGCGGCTGGCTTCATCTTCCTCTTTTTGTAACGCTTGGCGTTCCAATTTGAGTTGAATAATGCGGCGTTCAAGCTTATCTAACGGCTCAGGTTTAGAGTCAATCTCCATTCGCAAGCTAGAAGCCGCTTCATCAATTAAATCAATCGCTTTGTCCGGCAACTGACGATCCGACACATAGCGGTGCGAAAGCGTTGCTGCTGCTACGATGGCAGGGTCGGTAATTTGCACGTGGTGGTGAATTTCATAACGTTCTTTCAATCCACGCAAAATCGCAATGGTATCTTCCACCGTTGGCTCGTCCACTAATACTTTTTGGAAACGGCGTTCAAGGGCGGCATCTTTTTCAATGTATTGACGATATTCATCAAGGGTAGTTGCCCCTACGCAGTGTAATTCACCTCGTGCAAGGCTTGGTTTGAGCAAGTTGCCGGCGTCCATTGCACCGTCTGTTTTACCTGCCCCGACCATTGTGTGAATTTCATCAATAAAGAGGATAACTTGTCCTTCTTCTTTGGCGAGTTCGTTTAAAACCGCTTTTAAACGCTCTTCAAATTCGCCACGATATTTCGCCCCGGCAATCAATGCTCCCATATCAAGCGAAAGTACACGCTTGTTTTTCAAGCCTTCCGGCACTTCACCATTGACAATACGCTGTGCCAAGCCTTCCACAATCGCCGTTTTACCCACGCCCGGTTCGCCGATAAGCACTGGGTTATTTTTGGTACG
>NZ_JBXGGI010000152.1:0-42561 GCF_056854775.1 Mannheimia sp. | reverse complement strand
ATCATAAAAGACATTGGTGTAAGTGCGAGGGTGTGAGCAATCACAATCCCGGTATAACCATAGAGCCAGTTACTGGCAAAACCAAAGTGTTCCACTAAAAATTCTGTTACGTAACCTGAACGCCCAAGCATTAGCGTTACGCCTAAACCTACCACAAAGGGAGGAGTAACAATAGGTAAAATCGAGAAAATTCGCCCGATGAACGCAGTTCGTTTAGCAATACGAGTGGTATAAAGGGCAAAAGCCAAACCAAACAGAGTGGAAAGCACACCCACCGTTCCCGCAACCGATAAAGAGTTCCCCACCACTCGTGCCACATAAGGCTGTTGTAAAATAGTTAGCACTTGGCTTGGCACAAACTCGTCGCCGTTGTAGAACATTGAAACGAAAATCGCAATGGTTGGGTAAACAATAAAGAAGAAAATCAGCAAAATAATGCTAATCAATGAGCCGATAATAAAGCGATCGCCCTGCATTACTTTAAGAATGGCAAGATTATTAGTGGCTAGCCCTGTAATGGCAATAATCAGAGGCAATACCGCATAGCCTAAGCTGATTTTAAGTACAATTGCCGATAAGAAAATAAAAGCAAATAATAAACCTAAGCCGACTAATTCTAGCTTAGCTCTGCGTTTACAAGCGGTCGGATTTGGCAATAAAAATGCAAAAAGCGATAAGAACCACGCCCAAGTGATATTTAAATTTGGCCAACCCATCGCATTAAAAAGCTCGTCTTTTGTTGAATCAAACAAGCCATAATCTAATGCTTTAGCGGGCAATAAGAGAAAACCGAGTAAACCGATCACCACCCATACAAGCGGTCGGGAAAAAGAAAAACTCTGCATAATACCTCACAGATAGAAAAGAGGGGGAAAGCCCCCTCTAAAAGATAGGATTATTTCGCTAATTTAACTTCATTAACCCATTTGTCAATCAAGCGTTTACGCTCTTCACTTGATCCATATTTCTCAAAATTGTAGTCAATTAAGTTTAAATCTTTTGGATTGAGAGCATAAGGCGAGGCTTCTGCTGTTGTATTGGTTAAAACTTGGAATGCATTCCCTTTTTGCCAAGAGAGTTCTTGAGCTTCTTTAGAAAGCGACCAATCCACGAACAATTTCGCATTTTCAAGATTTCTCGCCCCTTTTAAGATACTCACACCACCAAGCTCATAGCCTGTACCATCAGTGGGGGCTGTCATCTCAATATTTGCTCCGTTTTTCTTCTCAATAGCATAGTCGTGTAAGAAGCCGATACCGATAGTAGTTTCGCCTCGAGCGGTGTTACGAGCCGGCGTAATGCCTGATTTGGTATATTGTGAAATGTTTTTGTGTAATTTGCGGAAGTATTCAAAGGCTTTTTCTTCGCCCCAAAGTTGCACAAAGGTAGCAATTGCTGTGTAAGCTGTGCCTGAACTTTGCGGGTCTGCAATTTGAATCTCGCCTGCTAAACGTGGGTCAAGTAACTCTTCCCAAGTGGTCGGCACTTTCTCAATACCTAATTTTTTCAAACGATCTAAGTTCACGCCGTAACCTAAAATCCCCATATACACCGCAGAGGAATAATTGCCTTTTAATTTTGCAGGATCACGAAATTTTTCGATAATTTGGGTAAGGTTTGGCGATTGATAAGGTTCTAACAAGCCCATTTCTGCCGCTTGTGAATGCGGATCAAGCGTACCGCCGTACCAAACATCCGCCTGAGGGTTATTTTTTTCCGCTTCAATTTTCGCTAATGTGCTACCCGAACCGTTACGCACAAACGAAACTTTTACATCATATTTCTTACCGAAAGCTTGAACTTCTTGCTCACAAAGCTCGTTCGTCGCACTACAATAAACCGTTAAACGACCTTCCGCCAATGCTGATTGAGTAAATAATGAACCGAGTAATAAAGTAGATGCTGTCAAAGCCAATTTTTTCAATTTCATTGTGGTTTCCTTAAAGTTAGGGAGAAAATTAGGCGAAATATAGCAAAAAACGGGACGCAATTCTGTGAGCTGCTTCACAGTTCAACCAAACAAGTGGTCGAATTTGCTTGGGATTTTGCAAATCAGCTTCTAATAAAAGTTGAAATTAGTCCTAAAAATGACTAATATGTGAAATTAGTCAATTTTAGGATTATTTTTAGGAGGGCACTTGCAAAATTATCTCGACCAAATCGGCGATACTTGTACCAATATGTTGATAAGTTACGGCTTGTTCGCAAAAAAGTATCAAATTAATGAAAATGAATTAGCCATTCTCTACACGCTTTGGGTAGAAGGAGCTTGTACCCAAAAACACATTGCTGAAAAATGCCAAATTGCCAAACAAACGATTAATACGCTATGCAAGCGGTGGGAAATTGAGGAAATTTTGCAAAGTGTTATCAGTGAGCAAGATAGACGAGAAAAAACCTTGTATTTTACGGATAAAGGCAGAGCATTTGCTCAACCTATTATTGAAGAATTACTGAGCAGAGAAAATCAAGTTATTAATGCGTTTGGCATACAGAGAATAAAATTTTTACTTGATGAGTTTAAAGCATTGCAAACTGCTTTAAGCCAAAAGCTGGAGAAACATAGTGGCTAGAACAATTCGGACGTTAAAAAATATTGTTAAGATTCACCGTTCGAAATTATTGGCAACCTTTTCGCTTGTGGCATTAGAAAATGTATTGATTTTGCTTTATCCACTTGTTGGTAGCTTTGCGGTAAATGCAGTATTGGCGGGCAATGTTTTCAACGCCTTAGTGTATGCTTTAGTGGTTTTAATTATTTGGGTGGTTGGTTCAGCAAGACGAGCGGTGGATACTCGAGCGTTTGTTAGAATTTATGCCGATTTAGCCATCAAGGCAATTATTAATGAAAAGCAAAAAGGCACAACTTCTTCGGCAACGGCTCACGCAAACTTAGCTCGTCAATTTGTCGCCTTTTTTGAAGAGCATTTGCCGATTTTGATTACAGCTTCATTTTCAATTGTCGGCTCAGTAGTGATGTTGCTGATTATTGAATTTTGGTCAGGTGTGATTGCGTTGACGATTTTAATACTATTTTTGCTGATTTTACCGAGCTATACACGTAAAAATGATCGGCTCTATTTTAAACTGAATAATCGCCTTGAAAATGAAGTACATACTATCGAACGTATTAGAAATGCTGAATTGGTTAAACACTATGATTTGTTATCGAAAATTCGGATTGCCATTTCTAATCGTGAAGCAGTGAGCTTTTTGGTTATTGGCGTTGTGTTGAGCATTTTATTTGGCGTAACCTTAGCTATTCTTGCAAATAAAAAGGTAGAGGCTGGACATATTTATGCCGTCATTACTTATATGTGGAGTTTTGCAATGAGCCTTGATGATATGCCAAGATTGGTTGAAAAATTCTCAGAATTGAAAGATATAGGTAATCGAGTAGAGGTTTAACTATTAATTTATTGAACCTTTTCCAAAAGATAAAATCTTATAAATTGGGTCAAGGAGATTGACCGATTTGAAATTGATTAATAATGAGGGATTAATATGAAATCTATGTTAAAAGTTGTCGGAGTAGCCCTTTTAGCGGTTGCAGTATCAGGCTGTAACAATATGACAAAATCGCAACGTAATACAGCGATTGGTGCTGCTGTTGGTGGTGTTGCAGGCAATGTGATCGGTAATTCAACGGGTGCAACCTTAGGTGGTGCGGCACTTGGTGGCGTAATTGGTAGCCAAATCAAATAATTGCAAAAAATTGACAGAAATGAACCGCTTGTATCGCCAAAGAACAAGCGGTTTTGTTTTGTATAGATTTTGTAAATTATGGATTTCTTGCTTTTCTTTTTATTTTCTTTCTTTATAATGCACAAAGTTTTGAAACGAAACTTAAGTGAAGATTGTAATGTCAAAACGTAACACGCAACAACGCCGTCATTTAATTGTACAGATGGTACAATCGCAACAAGAAGTGAGTGTTGATGAACTCGCTACACTGTTTGAAACTTCAGAAGTTACCATTCGCAAAGACCTAACCGCTTTAGAAGAAAGTGGTTTTTTATTGCGAAAATATGGTGGAGCAGTGAAAATCCCATCAGAAATGATGGAGGAAGAATTTATTGAGCAACTTTCGATTCAAAAGAAAATGATTGCTCAAGCCGCTCGAGATTGTATTCGAGATCATAACCGTATCATTATTGATAGCGGTAGCACGACGGGGGCTTTGGTTAAAGTGTTAAACCAAACAGGTTTAGTAGTGATGACCAACTCGCTGAATTTAGCAGCGGAATTAACCTCTTTGGAATGCGAGCCAACAGTATTAATGACAGGTGGTACTTGGGATTCACGTTCAGAATCTTTTCAAGGAAAAGTGGCTGAACAAGTACTACGTTCGTATGATTTTGACCAACTTTTCATTGGGGCTGATGGGTTAGATCTCGCTCGTGGAACAACTACTTTCAATGAATTAGTAGGGTTAAGTCAAGTGATGGCAGATGTGAGCCGAGAAGTGATAGTGTTGATTGAATCACAAAAAATCGGGCGAAAAATGCCTAATATTGAATTGGAATGGTCGAAAATCACCAGAATTATTACCGACAACCAATTAAGTTTCGAAACGAAAGAACAAATCGAAAAAATGGGTGTCGAAGTGCTTATCGCCAAGTAAGCATATTAAAACAGATATGTAGGGGCGAATTGCAATTCGCCCTCACAAGCAAAATTATTTTATCGTTATTTATTAATAGGAAAGCAAATTTATGTGTGGAATTGTAGGTGCAGTAGCACAGCGTGATGTCGCAGAAATCTTAGTTGATGGTTTACACCGCTTAGAATATCGTGGCTATGACTCAGCCGGTGTGGCGGTATTAAATGCCGATGAGAAAAAAATGCAGATCGTTCGCCGTGTCGGTAAAGTAAAAGCTTTAGACGATGCATTAGAAGCAAAACCGTTATTAGGTGGTACAGGTATCGCTCACACTCGTTGGGCAACACACGGCGAGCCATCAGAAACCAACGCTCACCCACATCGTAGCGGTAAAATTGCGGTGGTGCATAACGGTATTATCGAAAACTACGAAGAATTAAAAGTTGTGTTACAAGAGCGTGGCTATGTGTTCCAATCGCAAACCGATACGGAAGTTATCGCACACTTAGTTGAGTGGGAATTGCGTTCAGCTTCTTCATTATTAGAAGCGGTACAAAAAACCGTAGTACAACTTCGTGGTGCATACGGCACAGTAGTATTAAACGAAGAAGAGCCGGAACATTTAATCGTTGCTCGTTCAGGCAGCCCGCTTGTAATCGGTTATGGTGTAGGTGAAAACTTCTTAGCTTCAGATCCGTTAGCATTATTAAGCGTAACTCGCCGTTTTGCTTATTTGGAAGAAGGCGATGTAGCAGAAATTACTCGCCGTTCTGTTGAGATTTACGACCGTCAAGGCAACAAAGTAGAGCGTGAAATTCACGAAGGTAACGTTGAAGCAGATGCTGCTGATAAAGGTCAATATCGCCACTATATGCAAAAAGAGATTTTTGAACAGCCGGTGGCAATTATGAACACCCTAGACGGTCGTATTAAAGACGGTAAAGTGGATTTATCTGCGATTGCTCCAAATGCCACAGAGATTCTCTCAAAAGTACAACACGTTCAAATTGTGGCTTGCGGTACTTCATACAATGCCGGTATGGTGGCTCGTTATTGGTTTGAATCTGTAGCCGGCGTAAGCTGTGATGTGGAAATCGCCTCAGAATTCCGCTACCGTAAATTTGTAACACGCCCGAACAGCTTATTAATCACGCTTTCTCAATCAGGCGAAACCGCAGATACTTTAGCGGCATTACGTTTAGCGAAAGAGTCTGGCTATATGGCGGCGATGACGGTGTGTAACGTGGCAAGTTCATCTTTAGTGCGTGAATCTGATTTAGCATTCCTAACCAAAGCAGGTGTGGAAATTGGCGTAGCATCAACTAAAGCCTTCACCACCCAATTAACTTGCTTATTGTTATTAAATGTAGCAATCGGTCGCTTACAAGGGAATATGAGCGAAGAACAAGAGCATCACATCGTGCAATCTTTACAACGCTTACCGGCTCAAATTGAAAGTGCGTTAGTGTTCGATAAACAAATCGAAAAATTATCGGAAGATTTTGCTGATAAACACCACACGTTATTCTTAGGACGTGGCGAATACTATCCGATTGCGATGGAATCGGCATTGAAATTAAAAGAGATTTCATACATTCACGCTGAAGCCTACGCAGCGGGTGAATTAAAACACGGTCCGTTAGCATTAATCGACAGCGATATGCCGGTTGTGGTGGTTGCACCTGAAAATGATTTACTTGAAAAAGTGAAATCAAATATTGAAGAAGTGCGCGCCCGTGGCGGTCAATTATATGTATTTGCCGATCACGATGCCGGTTTTGAAGAAGCGGAAGGCTTTAAAACCATCGTTCTACCAAAAGTAGATGAAGTAACTGCCCCAATTTTCTACACCGTGCCGTTACAACTACTTTCATACCACATCGCATTAATTAAAGGCACAGACGTGGATCAACCTCGTAACTTAGCGAAAGCGGTAACCGTAGAGTAACGATAAAAAAACCTTATTCATCACTGAATAAGGTTTTTTCTTCCTTGAAGCTTGCAAGCGGTCAAAAAAGTAGAATTTTTTGCAAATAGTTTAGGTTAGTCAACCGCAAGGTAAGCAATCCGTTCACTTACTTATTTTGCTAAAAGATCTTCTTTTTCGCCATAAACAGGAACTAAAGTTTTCTTATAAGCTTCTTTTAGTTTGCCGTTCGCTTTAAGTTCGCTAATTTCTTTGTTCACGAAATCAAGTAACGCTTTATTACCCTTTTGTACCGCTGGTGCAATTTGCTCAGATGGACCGATATTGCCAATCGCAACATCAAAGTCTACGTTCTCTTTTGCCCAAGCCCAAACTAATGCGTTGTCGTGTGCAAGAGCAACGCCACGTCCGTCTTTTAATGCATTAAAGGTTTCGGTGTTATGGTCGAATTTTAATAACTGAATTTCAGGGTGATTTTTGCTGAAATAAGCATCAGCTGTTGTACCTTTATTCACTAATAAGGTTTTGCCCTCAAGTTGTTTAACATCTGTAATTGGGGCATTTTTTGGAGAAACCACACCTAATGCTACGTTCATATAAGGCTCGGCAAAATCAACCACTTCCGCACGTTCAGGTGTTTTAGTAAAGTTGGCTAATACTAAATCTACTTTATTTGATTTTAGATATTCTACACGGTTTGCTGCTTCTGTGAGTACGAACTCCACTTTGTCAGGGCTACCTAGCAAATCATTAGCGATTTCTTTCGCAATTTCCACATCAAAACCTTGATTTTTACCATTAGCATCAATGTAACCAAATGGTGGTTTATCGCTAAATACCCCAATGCGGATTATACCTTTGTCTTTAATTTGAGCGACGCTATCTTTCGCTTGAGTAGAGCCATTGTTATCACAAGCAGTTAATGTAAAAGCCGCAAGTGTTGTTGCGAGTAGGGTTTTTAAGAGTGTTGAACGTTTCATAATAATTCCTCAAATAGTAGTTAATAATCTAAACCGTGTAAGAACTGTTTTGCCCGCTCGGTTTTCGGTGCTTTAA
Source organism: Mannheimia sp. (assembly GCF_056854775.1). Classification (NCBI taxonomy): domain Bacteria; kingdom Pseudomonadati; phylum Pseudomonadota; class Gammaproteobacteria; order Pasteurellales; family Pasteurellaceae; genus Mannheimia; species Mannheimia sp. The sequence goes on along the minus strand of NZ_JBXGGI010000152.1, from coordinate 34,975 downwards.
AAAATTCTTGTGGAGAAGATTGCTCGATGATTTCGCCTTTATCAATAAATACAATACGATCGGCTACCTTCTCTGCAAACCCCATCTCGTGGGTAACAATGAGCATTGACATTCCCTCATCTGCCAATTCCAATACCACATCTAAAACCTCTCTTACCATTTCAGGGTCAAGAGCCGCAGTAATTTCATCTAACAAAATAACTTCAGGGTTCATACATAACGCTCGTACGATAGCAATACGTTGTTTTTGTCCGCCGGAGAGTTCTCTTGGGAAAGCTGTTTTTCTATCAAACAAACCAACTCGTTTTAAGAGTAAATCTGCTTGAGCTTCAACTTCTTCCCGACTGCGTTTTTGAGCCTTTAATGGACCAAGTAAAATATTTTCGATAACGTTTAAGTGTGCGAATAATTCATAGCTTTGAAATACCATTCCCACTTTTTGCCGAGATTGCTCCCAGCTCAAATCTTTGCCAAATTCACCGACACCTTGCATCGTAATTGTGCCACCTTGTTTATCTTCCAATCCATTAATACAACGAAGCAAAGTACTCTTACCACAACCGGAAGGTCCAAGTAATACAACGACTTCGCCTTTATGTAAATCTAAACTCAGATTATTAATTGCGACCGTCTCGCCATATTTTTTATGCAAATTTTGAATAGAGAGTAAAGGCATATATGCGTTGGTTAAGTTATTTGATGAGTTCATTTTGCAAAAAAATTTTTAGGAAAGGAAATTATAAGACGCTATTTTGTATAACTTTTGATTATAAGGGTGGTTTGAGATAAGTTAGGTAACAGAACTGTTACCTAACCTTAAGATTGATTTTATTTTATGAATGATAACCTCACATTACTGGCGTTTTTGTTGAAGTAGCCACTCAATAATTTCAGGACTGTTATAGACAGCGTCCCAAGTATTATGAGGATTGTTATTAACAATGCCATTGTCGCCGGCTTGTTCAAAGCTGAATTCGGTATATTTCACATTAGGGGCGTTAAGTTGCTCGCTTAAAATTTGGTAGTTGATGCGAGAACCTTTCACAGGTGAAACTTTGTCTTCTTTGCTATGGAAGAACCAAATTGGGAGGTCTTTAATCGCCGCCAAATTCGCTTTAGTTGCATTGCCGTCCACCCACTCATTTGTGTAGGCTTCACGTCCGCTCATCAATAAAGCTCCAGCAAAGAAATTTGGACGGGCGAGTAACAGATTTAGTCCGCCCTCTGCCCCACGAGATAAACCGTTCACGTAGATGCGGTTAGTATCAATTTGTGGATTGGCTTTGATAGTTTCATCAATCATTTTGAATACGAGATTGATACGGTTTTCCGTCTGCCAATGAATACCGCCTTTTTGTCCTTTTTCTGCACTATCAAATGGGTCAAAGACTTGGTCATATTGCGGAGCTAACACAAAACTTGGTTCATAAGGCAAGGTTGCAATTGCCCCTTTACTCGAAATTAAATGAGCAAGATTATCTGAACCAACCTGCCCTGAACCGTGTAGGAAAATGACAAGCGGGTATTTTTCATCATTTTTTTGCAAAGGCGAATAGAGGCGATAGTTCAGCTTATTTTTGGGATCATCTAAGCTAATCTGTTTTGCCACGAACTCGTCAAGGTAAGTTGTTTTGATTTTTTCAGGCTCAGCGGTTTGTGTCCATTCTGCCTTACCTAAGGTTGATCCATTCGTTAATTTTAGTAATCCTTTTTGTTCCACCGAATAAGCTAAGCGATTTGCAAAAAATTCAGGAATTCTGACCGCTTGTACCTTCTCACTTTCTACAATTTTGCCGTCTGCCTCTTTAGCTTTGAATTTCATTGGCTCTTTGTTAGCTTCTTTTAGGCTATATGGCACAGCATTTTTATCTGTGGTATCTAATTCAATAATAATATACTTACCGGCTTTCGGAAGGTTTGTGGTTTTCGGCTTACTATTTACATAGGCTTTTAGGACCGAACGGTTTTCTTTTTCCGCATTATCTAAACTGGTTTGGACTTGATAAAGCTGACGAAGATCGCTACCCGATAACACATTTTCAGGGTATTCCAATGCTAAACCGTTAATTTTTTGACCTTGAGGAGTGATTTCGGCAAGTAGAGTAATATTTACCGCTCCGTTAGGTTTAACTTCATCGGCTGCGTATAAGAAAGTAGAGAACGCTAGACCAGCAAGAAGAGAGAGAGTTTTTTTCATAATATTTCCTTATATATAAAAAAATAGACTATGAGATTGTTCTCATAGTCTATTTATCAGTTCATTACTTATTTAAGGTTTTATTTTGAGATTTGATATAGATTGCGATAATTACCATCACTCCAACAGGGAACGCAAGGTCAAATAATGAACCATCGTTACCCCAAACAAGGTTAGCTAGAATAACGCTAATGCCGCCGATACCCCACGCAATAGTGGTTGGTACAGACCAAACAATCATCTGTTTTTTCACATCGTTGATGCCCATCATTCGGTTTACCACCCAGAATAAGCTGTCGTTAAAGTAACCGAAGAAGAGTGAACCCATTGTTGCCGCTTGTGCTGCTAATAACATATTCACGCCCGGAATTTGAGCTAAGATTGGAGCGGAAATAGACGCTGCTGTAATCATTGCAACTGTACCAGAACCCTGAATAAAGCGAACCATTGTTGAAACAATAAACGGAATTAAAATTGGCGAAATCGGTAATTGTGCAATTTGTTCTGCTAATTGTTTACCTGCACCGCTATCACGTAATACTGCACCCAACGCACCACCAGCACCTGTTACTAATAAAATAATACCTGCAGTTTTTACCCCTTCTTCAAGATGAAGAGCAGTTGTTGTTCTATCAGTATTTGGTAGAAGTGTATAGACAGCAACTAATACACTCAACGCAAGTGCAATCATCGGATGACCAACGAAAGCGAAGAATTGATAGACAGCTGATTGAGCTAATTCCGTATTGCCTTTTGCCGCTAAATCAAACATTGCTTTAATGAAAATTAGGGCAATAGGAAGCACGATAGGTAATAAAGATAAACCTAAACTTGGTAAGTTTTTCTTCTCACGGCTCTCGATGTAGTCATCAAATTTTTGTTTTAATTCTTCTTGAGTGAAAACTTGTTGGTTAAACTCAGGGTATTTTTTATCTAACCATTTAGCATACAGAACGATACCAATTACAGGTAATACTGCCATTGCCATACCGACTAATAACATTAAGCCAAGATCAACATTAAATAGTCCTGCAACACCTAATGGACCTGGTGTTGGTGGTACAGTGTGGTGAGTTACTACTAAGCCACCAGCAAGAGCAACCCCTAAGGTTAAAAGTGAACGTTTACCATTTTTCGCTAATGCTTTAGCCACAGGGTAGAGAATAACAAAAGCAGAATCTACGAAGATAGGGATACTTACCACATAGCCTGTGATTGCTAATGCCCATTCTTCTTTTTTCTTACCTAACATTTTGATAAAGCTATATGCCATTTTTTCTGCTGCACCAGAAACTTCAAGCACACTACCCATCATTACACCCAAGCCGATAACAATACCGATACCACCTAATGTGCCACCAAAACCTTTACTGATAGCACCTAAAGTATCATTTACGGACATTCCACCGATAAGACCAGCAAGGGCGGAGGCAATTAACATTGCAATAAATGCGTGAACACGTGTTTTTAATACTAGATAGACTAAGACAAATACGGCAATTAATAGTCCAATAATCGGAATGGGTAAGCCAAACATAGAATTGCTCCTAATTACATATCATATTGAATAAATTGTTGGATGACTTCTTTGAAGTTGTTATCAGCCGTAAAGCCAAGTTTGAGAGCTGTAGCCTTATCTATCTCAACCGGCCAGCTGGCAACAATATTGTTAATATTTTCATCAAATTTGAACTGGACTTTGTCTAAGATTTGTTCTCCTTTTATTGAAACTAAATCAGATAGCATTTGCTCTACGCTTACTGTAAAACCCGGTAGATTAATCACGTGCCAGTCGCGTGGTGGCAAACTAGGTAAAGTTAATGCGTGGATAAAGTTATTAATTACCGTATTCGGGCTGGAAAGCCATAAACGTAATGAGCCTGATACAGGGCAGATAGCCTCTTCCCCGTGTAAAGGTTCACGGATAATACTGCTCACAAAAGAGGATGCTGCTTTATTGGGTTTACCCGGGCGGATACAAATTGTAGGTAAGCGAAGCACAATGCCATCAACAAAACCCTTGCGAGAATAGTCATTGATGAGCAATTCACACATTGCTTTTTGTGAGCCATAAGTTGATTGTGGTGTAACTGCTGTACCATCAGTAATTACATCTGGTAGCTCGCCGCCAAATACCGCTAATGAGCTAGAGAAAATAAAGCGAATATTCGGGTTATTTTTGCGACAAATTTCAAGGAGATTACGAGTTGCTAAGAAATTAATTTCATAACCTAAATCAGGGTCTTGCTCTGCGTGGCTACTCACGATTGCAGCTAAATGGAAAATAGCGGTCGTTTTTTCGGTAATAATTGCATCTAAACCTTCTGGATTTCTTAGATCCATTTCTAAACAACGTACACGAGAGTCATTATTTGGTGCCGTTGGTTTAATCACATCAACTAACACTAATTCTTCAATTTTGTCTGAATGCTGAGTTAATAAGGTTTTTGCAAGGCGTTGTCCTAAAAAGCCTGCTCCACCTGTAATGACGATATTCATTTTATCTATCCTCTATTTATATTGCTCGAACCAACCTAATCCTGCGGTTGTTTCCGCTCTTGGTTTATATTCACAACCCACATAGCCGTCATAACCGATTTCATCGAGTTTGTTGAAAATGTATTCGTAGTTAATTTCGCCTTCATCAGGCTCGTGTCTATCCGGCACAGATGCAATCTGAATATGAGCAAATCTGCCGTTTAATTTATCGGTTAAACGAGAAAGATTGCCGTCCACATTCTGTGCGTGGAAATAATCAAGCTGAACAAATACATTATCTCGATTAACGGCTTCTACAATTTCCAACGTATCAAACTGGCTTTTTAGCAGATAGTTTGGTTTTACTTCAGGGCTGAGTGCTTCCAGTAACACCTTGATACCGTGCGGTTTAAATTTGTCTGCGGCATATTGCACATTTTTGATAAAAGTCTGTTTATAGGCTTCACGATCTTCGCCTTCCGACACAACCGCAGCCATCACGTGCACATTTTTACAACCTAATGTGAGGGCGTACTCCAACGCTAAATCAATATCACGGTGGCTATCCGCTTCACGTCCCGGAATTGCCGACACGCCCCATTCGCCGTTGGAAACATCACCTGCGGCTGTGTTGAACAACACTTGCTTTAAGCCGTATTTCTCTAACTTGGATTTGAGTTCTTCAGCTGGGTAGTCATAAGGCCAAAGGTATTCAACATACTTAAATCCTGCTTTTGCTGCCGCTTCGAAACGCTCTAAAAACGGCACTTCGTTAAACATCATCGTTAAATTTGCTGCAAATTTAGGCATTTTATTTTCCTCTGTTTTTTAGGTCATTCACTTCGTCATCAGTGAGATAACGGACTTTCTGACCCTGTAGAATAAAATGAAGTTTGGCGGTTTCTTCCAACTCTTCGGTGTTATCCACTGCATCAACTAAATCTGAACCTGTTACTACAACACCGTGATTTGCCAGTAAAAAGGCTTTACCATCTAAGGCTCTTTCGCCTAATTCTCTTGCAATATTGCTATCGCCCGGTCGGTAGTAAGGAATAACGGGCAATTTCCCAACACGCATTACATAGTATGGTGTGAAGGCTTTCATTGCGTTATCTGTGTCCAGATTTTCTAAGCAAGAAAGTGCAGTTAAATAAGTTGAATGTAGATGCACGATTGCTTTGCAATTTGGATTTTTCCGGTACATTGCCAAATGGAAAATCGATTCTTTAGAAGGTTTATCGCCCTCAAGTACATTTCCTTCCATATCTAGAACTGAAAGACTCTCAGCCTGTAGCCGTCCGAGTGATGAACCTGTTGGTGTAACTAAAATACGATTTTCATCTAAACGAACGGAAAGATTACCCGCTCCGCCTACAGTATAGCCTCGCTCAAATAAAGAGCGAGCGAGGTTTACCATTTCAATTTTTTGTTCTTGTTCGGTCATTGGTACATTCCTTGTGCATAAGAGAAGAAATCTTCTTTTCCAAAGTTTCCGGATTTCAATGCAAGAAAAATTGGTTTTTCGACCGCTTGTAACCACGGCACACCCGGTGCAATTTGCTTACCGATGTGGAAACCACTAAATCCAAGCTGTTGAACTACAATGCTAGAGGTTTCACCACCTGCGGTAATAAAGTTGGTTACACCAAATGCGTGCAGTTTTTCCGCTAACTTGGCGAATGTTGTTTCAATAGCGTGGCTGGCTTTGTCGCCGCCGAATTGGGTTTGGATCTCTTTGAGTTTTTCCGGCGGTACTGTGGCATAAACCAAAGGAGCTAAGTCACCATCTAAATTCTCAACAACCCATTGGTAGATTTCTTCTACATAGTTCGGGTTGTTAATCGCTTTTTCTGCTTCTAAGAAATAGCTTGGAGCTTGTTGCTTGTACGCACTCACTTGGCTGTTCGTCATTACTGAGCAAGAGCCTGAAAGTACGACGGTTTTGCCTTTGCTTGGCACAAATGCATTCGTGCCTTTCTTACCACCTGAACGGTAAGCCGCCATATAAGCCCCTAAGCCTGAGCCACCGGTGACTAATTTGAAATCCGCCACGGCTTCGGCAAGTACCGCAAGTTGCGAATTATCCGCTGCATCTACAACGGCATATTTGTAGCCTTGTGCTTTTAATTCGGCAAAGCGAACTTTCACACGCTCCACTCCTTGAATCACATCAGCATAAGCAACTAACCCTGTTTTACCTTGAGATTGAGCATCCATTAAACGCACTAAGTTGGCATCTTTCATTGGTGTAATTGGGTGGTTACGCATACCTGATTCGCTTAATAACACATCGCCGACGAATAAGTAGCCGTTAAAGATCGTACGACCATTAACAGGTAGAGCCGGAGTTACCACCGTAAAATCGGTCTCTAATGCTGCCATTAATGCATCAGTAACTGGACCAATATTGCCTTTTTCGGTACTATCGAAAGTTGAGCAATACTTAAAATAGAATTGTGTGCAACCGTTCTGTTTTAACCATTCCAATGCTGACAACGATTGTGCAATCGCTTCATCAACAGGGTTTGAACGAGATTTCAGGCTAATTACAATCGCATCAACGTCATCATTTAATGCTGCTTGGGGTATACCGTTCATCTGTACGGTGCGTAAACCGTTTTCAACTAAGAAGCTGGCAATATCACTCGCACCGGTAAAATCATCTGCAATAATGCCTAGCATTAGTTGCCTCCTTTTTTTGGTAGCTCAATACCGCTGAAAATTTTAATTACGGCACTGTCATCTTCTTTGCCGTAACCTGCGTTACTTGCCTCAGTAAACATTGAATAAGCCGTGCTGGCTAAATGGAGTGGGAAGCGTAAAGATTTTGCTGTGTCGTTTACTAAGCCTAAATCTTTTACGAAAATATCCACCATTGAAAGAGGAGTGTAGTCGCCATCAACGACGTGTTTCATTCGGTTTTCAAACATCCAAGAGTTACCTGCAGCGTTAGTTACTACGTCATACATTAGGTCTAACGGAATACCTGCACGAGCCGCTAATGCCATTGCTTCTGCACCTGCGGCAATATGTACACCAGCTAATAGTTGGTGAATAATTTTCACCGTTGCACCTAAGCCAATTTCTTCGCCGATGTTGTATACTTTGCCTGCAACGGCATCTAAAACAGGTTTTAATTTCTCAAATGCTTGTGCAGAACCTGATGCCATAACCGTCATTTCGCCTTGTGCGGCTTTAGCTGCACCACCTGAAACAGGAGCATCTAACATAATTAAGTCTAAATTTGTTAATTTATGTGAAATTTCTTTCGCATCTTGTGCAGAAATGGTAGATGAAACCATTACTACAGTACCTTTTTTCAAATGTTGTGCTAAACCATTTTCACCAAATAACACGGCATTCACTTGGTTTGCATTCACAACTAATAACAAAACTGCATTTAAATCTGCTGCGAACTCAACTGCATTATTGCTAACACCTTTTGCACCAGCTGCTTTTAAGGTTTCTAAGTAGAGCGGGTTTAAATCTACACCGTAGGTGTCTAAACCTGCTGCGATACAAGACTTCGCTGCTCCCATACCCATTGCACCTAGGCCGATAACGGCAACGCTATATTTTTGACTCATTGTTTATTCCCTCAAATAAATTAATGAACTTGATGGGGGTATATTAACCAATAGGAAAGATAAAATCTGTGATGAAGATCACAAATATTAACAATTTATGTTAACTTTTGTGATTTTAATTTTAGAGGATAAATCTGATATAATTTGTAACAACAACTAAAATTAGGCGAAAAAATGATTCCTATAGAACGACAACAGAAGATATTGCAATTTATTAATAATAATGGGGTAGCTAGTATTCAATTTTTAGCAGATAAGTTAAATGTTTCACATATGACTATCCGTCGTGATATTCAAAAACTTGAAGATGAAGGTAGAATTTCGTTAGTCTCAGGAGGGGCTCAATCCGTTGAAAGATTAGCGGTTGAGTTACCACATATTGATAAATCAAGTTTGTTCCACGAGGAGAAATCCGCCATTGGTACTTTAGCTGCAAAGCTGATTTCAAGCCATACTACCGTATATCTTGATGCAGGCACGACAACGTTAGAAATTGCTCATCAAATTGCAGATAGAAAAGATCTGCTAGTTATTACAAACGACTTTGTAATAGCCCATTATCTTAGTAATGTAGGAAAGTGTGATTTAATTCATATAGGTGGGAGTGTTTGTAAAGAAAATTTCTCAACAACAGGCTCACTTGCTGCGGAGTTTCTTAAGAACCTTTCTATTGATATTGCCTTTATTTCAACCTCATCTTGGAGCTTGAAAGGTTTAACAACGCCAAATGAAAATAAAATTCCTGTAAAAAAAGCGATATTACAATCATCAAAGCAAAATATTTTAGTTACCGATTCATCAAAATACGGCAAAATTGCTACTTTTTTTGTTTGCCCTTTGACCGTATTTGATCAAATTATTTGCGATAGCGGATTGTTTGAAAATGTGCAAGATGCACTTAAAGGGCTTGATGTTAAACTGAATATTGCATAGTAATTAACTCTCCCACCTATGTTCTAATTTGTTCGCCAATAATGAAAGCGGGTAGCAAATTAAGAAATAGAGCACGAAAATTAGCCCATAGACAAAAAATGACGCATTAGGATTGGTAAGAAGGGAATTTTCAATAATCTGTTGTCCTACTTTTACTACTTCAATGACACCAATGAGGGTGGCGAGTGAGCTGGTTTTAATCATTCGAGTAAATAGATTGATCGCACTTGGCAACAGACGGCGAGTACCCTGTGGTAATTCAATGTGGCGGAAAATCTGCATACGGGTTAAACCAGTTGCTTTTGCGGATTCTATTTGGTGTTTTTCGATTGAAGCTAAAGCACCGCGTACCAAATCGCCCATTTCAGCTGTTCCCCATAAAGTAAACACCCATATACAAACCCAAACACCGCTAATGTGAATATCTAACCACGTTGATATGCCAAAATAGAGCATAAAGAGCCAAACTAAGATTGGCACAATGCGTATTGTTTCAAGGTAAAAACGAGTAAATCCGCGTACAATCAGGCTATTTGAACGCATAATCAAGCCAAATAATATGCCTAAAACCAGCGATAGTGTAACGGATATAAAGGATATTTTAGCTGTTAGCCATAGCCCTTGAGCCAAGCGGGCGGCATTTTGCCCTTCCCATAACCAATCAAACCCCATATTTTGCCTTCCTTACTCTGTTTTCAAAATGACGGACCAAAAGCGATATTGGTAGCAAGATAATTAAATAAGCAATAAATAGCATAAATAACGCTTCGTTGGTTTTATAATCCATACCAATAATATCTTTAGTAACAAATAATAATTCTGCTACGGCGATAGCACTAATAACAGAGGTTTCTTTAATTAAAAAGAGTACATTTGCCCCAATGGCTGGAATAGATACTGCCCACGCTTGTGGGAAAATAACATATCGGAAGATTTGGTGAGGTTTTAAGCCGATAGATTTTGCAGCTTCTGTTTGCCCTTTGGGAATAGCTTGTAAACCGGCTCGTAGGCTTTCTGCCATATAGCTAGAACCCAGAAAAACTAAAGCGATTACACCACAAGTAAAGCCGTCCCACTTAATCCCTATTTTCGGTAAGCCATAGTAAAGGAAAAAGAGTTGAATGAGCAAAGGCGTATTACGAGAGAGCTCTATATAACCTTTTGCAATACTATAAAGCGGTCGTATTTTGTAAGCAGTAATAACGGCAACAATCAACCCGAAAAAGAGAGAAAGGGAAATTCCCCAAAACGAGAGTTGCAGGGTAAGCCAAGCTGCATCTAAAAATTTGGGGATACTGTTATAAATATAAGTCCAATTCATATCGCATAAACACTTTGGGGATAATGAGGGCTATTGTGTGAGAAGTAAAATAAAAAGGGAAAGAATTAGAACTACTTTTTTATATAGATTAGTTATAAAAAAATCAGCACATTGCTGTGCTGATTTTTTAGTTTGAATTATTGACCATAGTAAGCATTTTTACCGTGTTTGCGGAGATAGTGCTTATCTAACAATTCTTGCTGCATTGGCTCGATATCCGGGCGAACTTGGTGGCTGATAAAATTCATATAAGCAACTTCTTCTAGCACAACTGAATTATGCACCGCATCGTGTCCGTTTTTACCCCAAGTGAATGGACCGTGTGAATGCACTAATACGCCCGGAATAGCAGTTGGCTCAATACCACGAGTACGGAAAGTTTCCACAATTACACGACCCGTTTCTAATTCATATCCGCCCGCAATTTCTTCAGGGGTCATTTTACGGGTACAAGGAATTGCACCGTAGAAATAATCACCTTGTGTTGTACCGAGTGCTAACAGATCTTTACCTGCTTGAGCCCAACCCACAGCGTTGCGTGAATGCGTATGTACTACGCCGCCAATATCTGTAAATTCACGATAAAGTTCTAAGTGAGTTTCTGTGTCCGAAGATGGCTTTTTATCGCCATATACACGGTTGCCTTGTAAATCAACAAGCACAATATCTTCAACCGTCATTGCATCATATTCAACACCTGATGGTTTTATAGCAACCAAGCCTGTTTCACGGTCAATTTCACTTACATTGCCCCAAGTGAAAGTAACTAAACCGTGTTTTGGTAATTCTAAATTTGCTTTTAAAACACGTTCTCTTAATGCTTGTAATGCCGGTGTTAATTCGGTTAATTGAGTCATAGCGTGAAGCCCCCTTCTGTCATTTTTTGTTCAATCCAACGGCGAGCATTAATAATCTCAGCGATTGGCTCTTCTGCTTTTTCTGTCCACATTTCGATTAAAAATGCACCACGATAATTTAATTCAGCCAGCGTTCTAAAGCAAGCAACAAAATCTACACAGCCATCACCGAACGGCACATCACGGAATTGCCCTTTGCAAGTTTCAGTTACTTTGTAGGTATCTTTCAAGTGGATTGCTGAAATTTTATCCATTCCTAATTTAAGTTCTTCCGCTACGTTATCATTCCACGCAGAGAGATTACCTAAATCAGGATACACCGTAAACCAAGGAGATTTGATAATATCGTCCCATTTCTTCCAGCGAGAGATAGAACTCATAAACTTGGTATCCATAATTTCCACTGCAATAGTAACTTGGTTGCTTGCCGCAAGCTCTACAGCCCATTCTAAGCCTTCTTGGAAACGTTGGATCGTACCTTCGTCTTGCTCTTCATAATAAACATCATAGCCGGCAAGCTGAATGGTGCGAATGCCGAGATCAACTGCTAATTGGATAGCCTTTTCCATAATCTCATAGGCTTTTTGACGCGTTGCTTCATCACGAGAACCGAATGGGAAACGGCGATGCCCTGATAAGCACATTGATGGAATGGTTACACCTGTATTAATGATTGTTTTCACTAATTTAGCACGCTCTTTTTTGCTCCAATCAAGGCGGGCGAGGCGTTCGTCCGTTTCGTCAATCGACATTTCCACAAAGTCAAAACCGCAGACTTTAGCGATGGAAAGTCTATCTTGCCACGAAATATTTTTTGGCAAGGCTTTTTCGTAAATACCGAGTTTGTGTTTTCTCATAGTTTTCCCTAAGGTTGATTTTTATTGTATAGAAAGAGTACAGCAAGCGGTGTGATTTTTGCAAAATTTTGCTGAAATCAGACCGCTTGTTATGCCAAAATAATTTCTAATCCTTTTGCCTTTAATTCTTGAATAATTGCGGGGTCGGCTTCTTTGCCGGTGATCAGCAAATCGATTTTATCAAATTCTTTGAATAACATTCCGACTTTTTTGCCGAGCTTGGTGCTATCCATTAGCACCACATAACGTTCGGCGTGCATTGCCATTTGTTGTTCGGCATTGGCGATGATCATATCGGTTTTAAATAAACCTTCGGTGGTTAGTCCTTTACCGCTGGTGAACATTGTAGTCGCAGCATAGGTCATCTCATTTTGGGTGTTGAGCGAGAGCATTACTTTTTTATTTTTATTATATTGCCCGCCCATAATCACTACATCATCGTGAGAGCCTTCAATCAACTGATTTGCAAGCGGTAGATAATTGGTAATAATTTGCAATTTTCGCCCACAGAGTACATTGCCGAGCATTTCCATTGTTGAGCCGCAAGTTAAAATTAAACTTTCTCCTTCGTTGCATAAATGCCCAGCTGCTTCAGCAATACGTTGTTTTTCTTTGGCATTGTTGGTTTTTTTAGGCTCTTTATTTGAAGGTGAAAAAATTGCTTCTGCCCCGTTTCTCACTTTTTTTAATTTGCCTTGCTCATTTAATTTACTGATATCTCGCCTTGCGGTGGCAGGCGAAATATTTAGCAACTGCATAATATCAGTAGTTGAGAGAACTTTACGTTCGCCCAGCAATGCTAATAATTCTTTGTGTCTGTAGCTTTCGTTCATTATTCCTTCCTTGTTTGCATTGTTATTGTAAGTTGTAATGAACCTTAAAGATAGAGGCGAATGAAATTCGCCTCTAAGTAGCCATTACAGCATTGATTTAAATTGAATATTTGGCTCTTGCTCGAAGCAGTCATCAAAACCACGAGGGTGGTGGTATTCAATTAAATCTTTATCGCGAGGGTAAACATATTTGCCGCCCACTTCCCAAATGAATGGGTGGAATTGGTATTGCAAGCGGTCTTTACGCATACGCCATAAATCAATGATTTCTTGCGTACTTGCCATAAAGTTTGTCCAAATATCGTGATGAACAGGAATGATTACTTTACAACGTAAGCATTCTGCCATACGCAATAAATCAACAGAAGTCATTTTATCGGCAATACCGACAGGGTTTTCGCCATAGTTATTTAAAGCAACGTCAATATCAAATTGTTTACCGTGTTTAGCAAATTGGATTGAGTAGTGAGAGTCTGCACCGTGATAAATGTTACCGCCAGGGGTTTTAAACACATAGTTTACTGCTTTACGCCCCATTTCTTCGTCAGACGGACAAAGTCCGGCTAACTCACCACCTCGTTCTTCAGCACCTTCAACAGGTAAAGTTACGAGACAGGTGCGGTCGAAAGAGTCTAAAGCGTGAATTTCGACGTCTTTTAATTTCACTACATCGCCTGGTTTCACGATGATAATACGTTCTTCCGGCACGCCCCATTTTTTCCATAATTCTGCACAGTGCCAAGGACCAACAAATTTAACGTGATCGAGTTTAGGGTTATTACAAATGGCAGCAGCGACGTTTACGTCAATATGATCTGAGTGATAGTGAGAAGCGAGAATGAAATCAACCTCATTGATCGCAAAAGGATCTAATACCATTGGTTGAGCTCGTAAGTTTGGTTGTAATTTACGCACACCTGCCATATTTGCCATTTGATGCCCACGCACCATATCTTTTACTTTCTTAGTTGATTTACCACGTCCACACCATAAATCCATACAAATATTTGCACCGGCAGGGGTTTTGATCCAAACACCTACACAGCCTAACCACCACATTGCGAAATTGCCTTCAGGCACAATTTCTTCTTCAATTTCTTCATTTAACCAAGTTCCCCATTCTGGAAAAGTTGAAAGAATCCAGCTTTCACGGGTAATTTCTTGAATTTTGCTCATTGTGAACTCCTGTTTTGTTCATTTAAAAGAATAATTTAATCAAAACAAATCATATATAATCATAATTAAATAGCCAACTACTTTTTTAGAAAAATGTGATCTAAGTCTAATTTTGGTATTTATTTTTATAAAAATATATTTTAACTATTTGTTAGTTATCTATATTTTAAATATAAAATAGTATTTATAGCTATTTATAACAGTGGAATTAAATAATCAGAGTATATAAAAATAAAATGTGATCTTGCTCACAAATAATAAAAAATAATCTTTTGCAATCTGATAAGAGCATTTATCATTTAATTGATGCCGTAATAGGCTATATTTCCCTCAAATTCAAATCTCTCAAAAAGAGGCTAAATTATGGACTTTTTAACTGAAATTCTCCTTTTCTTAAAGGATCAGGTGTTAAATAAAGCACCATTTTTACTAGGTATTGTGGCTTGTTTAGGCTATATCCTACTGAAAAAAGACACATCGACTATTCTAAAAGGTACGATCAAAACCATCGTCGGTTTTATGATTGTGCAAGCAGGTTCAGGTTTCCTGGTAACAAACTTTAAGCCGGTGATTGATGGTTTAGCAAAATATCACCAATTAGCAGGTGCGGTTATTGACCCTTACACCAGTATGCAATCGACCATTCAAACAATGGGTGAAAATTACTCTTGGGTAGGCTATGCGGTAATTGGTGCATTATTCTTAAATATCTTACTGGTGGTGTTCCGCCGTTTAACCGGTATCCGCACGATTATGCTTACAGGGCATATTATGTTCCAACAAGCAGGCTTGGTTGCAGTGTTCTATATGATCATTGGTGCTTCAATGTGGGAAACCATCATTTACACTTCTGTATTAATGGCACTTTACTGGGGTATTTCTTCCAACATTATGTATAAACCAACCCAAGCGGTAACAGGTGGTGCAGGGTTCTCTATCGGGCATCAACAACAAATTGCTTCTTGGATTGCAGTAAAACTTGCTCCAAAACTTGGCGATAAAAACGATACTGTGGATAAAATGAAATTACCGAACTGGTTAAACATTTTCCACGACAGTATTTCGGCGACTGCTTTAGTGATGACCGTTTTCTTCGGCATTATCTTACTTTCTTTTGGTTTAGATAACTTAAAAGAGCTTGCCGGCAAAACCAACTGGTTTATGTATATTCTTGAAATGGGCTTGAAATTTGCGGTAGCGATTCAAATCATTGTAACCGGCGTGCGTATGTTCGTAGCAGAGCTTTCTGAAGCCTTCAAAGGTATCGCAGAACGCTTAATTCCAAACTCTGTGCTTGCAATTGACTGTGCAGCAATCTACGCTTTCTCACCAAATGCAATGGTATTCGGCTTTATGTGGGGTGCTATCGGTCAGTTTGTGGCAGTGGGCGGATTATTAGCCGTTGGTTCACCGGTGTTAATCATTCCGGGCTTTATTCCAATGTTCTTCTCTAACGCAACCATCGGTGTGTTTGCGAACCAATTCGGTGGTTGGAAAGCAGTGATGAAAATCTGTTTTGTAATGGGTATCATCGAAGTGCTAGGTTCTGCTTGGGTAATCCAAATGTTAGCGAGCCAAGGCACAACCTTCAACGGCTGGATGGGTATGGCAGACTGGGCATTATTCTTCCCACCAATCTTACAAGGTATTATCAGCGTACCGGGTTTCTTCTTCGTGATTGTGGCTGCTGCCCTTGTGTATATGTTCTTCGCCTCTAAACAACTTCGTGCGGAAGAAGCGGAAGCAGCAGCAAAAGGTTTAACCCTTGAACAGCTTGACGGCTACGGCTTAGATGAAGTGAAAGCAGAGCCAAAAGCAGAAGTAGTTGCACAACAAGCGGTCGAAAATGCTGAAAATTCTGCAAATCCAATCCGTATTTTAGCGGTATGTGGCTCAGGTCAAGGCTCATCAATGATGATGAAAATGAAGATCAAAGGCTATTTAGACAAACGCGGTATTCCAAATATTATGGACTCTTGTGCGGTAACTGATTACAAAGGCAAATTAAATGAAGTAGATATTATTGTATCAAGCAAACATTTAGCCAATGAAATCGACGTACCAGAGGGTAAAGCGGTACTCGGCGTGCAAAATATGCTAAACCCGAACTCATTCGGCGATGAATTAGTTGAATTAATCAACAAACATCAGGCAAAATAATCTTAATTCCCCTTACTTTGTAAGGGGAAATTTACTAACAGGAATAATATATGAAATTCTCTCGTACTTTTCTATTCACTTTACTATCAACCGCCTTAGTATGTTCTGCTCAAGCAGCACCAAAAGAACCATACACTCAACCGGGTTTTGACACTCGTAGCATTGAAAAACAACAAGCACCAATTCATTGGGTTTCAGTCGAGCAAATCAAAGCAAGCCTTGAAGGAAAGCCGCCAATGAATGTTAGTTTTGATATTGATGATACTGTATTGGCAAGTAGCGGTTGTTTCTATTATGGTAAAGAAAAATATTCACCAAATGATTACAGCTATCTGAAAAATCAAGATTTCTGGGATGAAATCAATGCAGGTTGTGATAAATACTCTATTCCAAAAGAGGCTGCCCGTGAACTTATTAATATGCATCAAGAGCGAGGAGATAAAGTTTTCTTCATCACAGGACGTACAGCCGGTAAAGATGATCAATTAACACCATTGTTAGCAAAAACATTTGGCATTAAAGATATGCAGCCGGTGAATTTTATGGGTGGACACGGCGTAGATCAACTTAAAACTAAATTTAATAAAACGGCAGGCATTTTAAAACATAATGTACAGTTACATTATGGCGATAGTGATGATGACATTCTTGCAGCAAAAGAGGCGGGTATTCGTGGTATTCGTTTATTGCGTGCAACCAATTCAACTTATTTACCGTTCCCACAAGCAGGTGGATATGGTGAAGAAGTTTTAATTAATTCTAGTTATTAATCTGTTATGATTTGTATAGTAATTATCTTTAAGGAAAGAAAATGAACTTAAAACAATCTCTTATTGAAAACAATTCAATTCTTCTTAATCAAAAAGCAGCAAACTGGAAAGAAGCAATTAAACTAGGTACAGATCTACTTGAAAAATCTGGGGCTATTGAACCTCGTTACTACGATAACATTATCAGCAAAATTGAAGAAATGGGACCTTATATTATTCTTGCACCGGGTTTAGCAATGCCACACGCACGCCCTGAAGAAGGTGTGGTTAAAACGTCATTTGCGTTAGTAACTTTGGTAGAACCTGTTTATTTTGATGGCGAAGATGAACCTGTTTCTGTGTTATTTACCCTTGCAGGGAGCGATTCAGATCGCCATATGCAAGGTTTGATGGAAATTACCCAAGTTTTAGACGATGAAGAGAGTGAAACTGGGGTCAATTTAGAAAAAGTCTTAGCCTGTAAAACTGCTGATGATGTTTATGCAATGATTGATAACGCATTGAACGGCTAGTATTAACAAATTTTAAAATCCACAGAGGAATATTAATATGTCAAAACCCTTACTACAAATCGCATTAGATTCACTCAGTTTAGAAAAAGCCGTTGCGGATGCAAAACAAGCTGAAAATTTAGTAGAAATCATAGAATGTGGCACAATTTTAGCCTTTGCAGAAGGTATGAAAGCTATTTCTACCTTACGTGCATTACACCCAAATCACATCATTGTGTGTGATCTAAAAACTACCGACGGTGGTGCAATTTTAGCGAAAATGGCGTTTGAAGCAGGTGCAGATTGGCTCACTGTTTCTGCTGCTGCTCACCCGGCAACCAAAGCTGCTTGCAAAAAAGTGGCTGATGAGTTCAATGCAGCTCACCCGGAACTCAAAGTGAAAAAAGAGATTCAAATTGAAATCTACGGCAACTGGACAGTTGAAAAAGATGCGAAAGAGTGGGTGGAATTAGGGGTTACGCAAGCAATTTATCATCGCTCTCGTGATGCAGAATTAGCAGGTAAAGGCTGGACAGCAGAAGATATCGAGTTAATGAAACAATTGTCTGATCTAGGCATTGAAGTTTCTATCACTGGTGGTATTGTGCCGGAAGATATCCACTTGTTCAAAGAAATTAAAAACGCCAAAGCCTTTATTGCCGGTCGTGCATTAGTGGGTGAAAAAGGCAAACAAACTGCTGAAGCGATTCGTGCAGAAATTGAGAAATACTGGGGTTAATGAGCCTCTATAAAAGAATAGAGTTCTAGCTATCAACTAGAACTCTATTTTTATGTGTTGAAAATAGCTTTATTTAGCTGCCGCTATTTTCCATAGCCTTGCAACATTCTCTGCGGTGGAAATCAGATTTTCTTTACCGAGTTTCAGCGTTTCTTCAAGACTACCCAACTGTCGGATAATCGGGAACACTGCATCAATACAGTGTTGATAAACCACAGGGTAGTCTTCTCGTAAACAACCGACAATCGCAATCACTGGCTTGTCAAACTGCTTAGCTGTTTTGGCAACGCCAATTGGGGTCTTACCTGCGATGGATTGAGCATCCATTCTGCCCTCGCCTGTAATCACCAAGTCCGCATTTGCTACTTTTTCGGCAAGAC
This sequence comes from Mannheimia sp., assembly GCF_056854775.1. Classification (NCBI taxonomy): domain Bacteria; kingdom Pseudomonadati; phylum Pseudomonadota; class Gammaproteobacteria; order Pasteurellales; family Pasteurellaceae; genus Mannheimia; species Mannheimia sp. The sequence continues at coordinate 16,196 of NZ_JBXGGI010000152.1, read as the reverse complement.
GAGTAGCTTCAATAATAATGTTCACTCCGGAACGAAGTGTAACATTTGGTAACAGTAATAATCCGCCCCCCATCCCGCCAGCCGCTCCAGCTCCTGCGGTATCGGCAATATTTATACCAAGCTGAATTTGGGCTTGTTTGGCGAAATGGCGGAGAGCATTATCTAAGGTTTTGACCATCTCAGGTGTTGCTCCTTTCTGCGGTCCAAAAATGGCGGAAGCCCCACGCTCGCCACATAACGGATTATCCACATCACAAGCGACTTCAAAGGCGACTTGAGATAAACGTGGATCTAAACCGCTTAAATCAATCTGTTGAATTTGATTTAACGCTTCGCCGCCAAAGCCGATTTCTTGCTTTTCCGCATTGCGGAATGTTGCCCCTAAGGCTTGCAACATTCCCACTCCGCCATCGTTAGTAGCACTGCCACCAATGCCGAGAATGATTTTTTCCACCCCGAAATCGAGTGCGGCTTTAATCAGCTCGCCAGTACCATAACTGGTGGTAATCAGCGGATTTCGCTTGTTGTTTGGTACAAGATGTAAGCCACTTGCCGCCGCCATTTCAATAAAGGCGGTTTTTTTATCGCCCGATAGCCCGAAAAACGCTTCAACTTGGTTTGCAAGCGGTGCTTTTACGCTGATTTTTTGCAAATTACCTTGAGTGGCATCAATCAGCGATTGCACTGAACCTTCACCGCCGTCTGCCATTGGTACAAGCTCATAATCAGCATTCGGGAAAATGCGGGAAAAACCTGTTTGAATTGCCTGAGCCACCTCTAAAGCGGTCAGGCTCTCTTTAAATGAATCGGGAGCAATTACAATCTTCATCATACTTCCTTACAATAATACTAATGAGAGTAGATACACTGTAAGAATACCAACCACGCCCATAATGAAGGTTAGCGTGGTTTGTGTGCGATAACCCTGTTGCGGCGTGAGTTTGGTAAAGTTAGTAACCACCCAGTAATAGCTGTCGTTGGCGTGGGAAACACACATTGAGCCTGCGGCAATTGCCATCACAGTTAGAGCTGCCGCCATTTCGCTGGTTAAACCTAAGGCGTTCATTAGTGAATCCGGGGCGTTGAACATTCCCATAATAGAAGCAGTTGTAATAATCGCCACAGTTGAGCTGCCTTGTGCGGTTTTCAAAATAGCTGAAATCAAGAATGGGAAGAAAATGCCTGCGGTGCTGATAATGTGGGCGTTTTGTTTGATGTAATCCACAAAACCTGCTTGAGTAATCACATTACCTAACACGCCACCTGCTGCGGTAATGAATAGGATTGGTCCGACTAATTTCAAGGTATCGTTGGTTAAGCTGTCAAACTCTGCCATTTTACCGCTCGAAGCCAGTAAGAAAATCGCAAAGACGACACCAACTGCAAGAGCAATAATCGGGTTGCCGACAAACTGTAAGAATGTGCCGAAATCACCACTTACGCCTGCGATTTTAGCGATAGAGCCTAACGCCATTAAGATAATCGGTACAAAAATCGGGGCAAGGCTTAAAAAGCCACTCGGTAATTTTCCATAGTGTCTCAGTAAGTCTTCATAACTTTGGTTGATGATTTTATCCGCTTCCGCTTCCGCTTCTTCGCTAACCGAGACTTGTTTGCCGATATATTTTGCAAAGAAGTAGCTGGCAATTAGCACAGGAATTGATACCACAACGCCCATTCCGATAACCAATAATAAGTTATGGCTTAATCCTACTGCACCCGCAGCTGCAATCGGACCGGGTGTCGGAGGAATAAAAACGTGAGCAGCATATAAACCGGCACTCAGTGCAACTGCCATTCCAACCGGATTTGCCAAGATTTTTTTGCGAATCGCTTCACGGATTGGGTTTAACACCACAAAACCGCTATCGCAGAAAACAGGAATGCCGACCACCCAGCCCATAATCAGCATTGCAAGCTCAGGGCGTTTTTGCCCAACCACTTTAACTACCATATCGGCAAGTTTCAGGGCGGCTCCTGTTTTTTCTAAAATCGTTCCGATAATTGCCCCAAAGATGATGACAATCCCGATACTTTTGAAGGTGTTACTAAACCCTTCGCCGACAATAGACGGAATTTTCGCCAGCGGTAAACCGGCTAATAGAGCCAATGCCAATGAAATCGACATTAATGCCAAGAAAGGGTGAACTTTCAGTTTGGCAATCATATAGATCATAATAATGATTGCCACCACAAAGGTGAGAATAAGTGCAATACCGGACATAATCAGTCTCCTCGTTGTAGAATAATCAACCCATTATTGGAGATCTGCCGGTAAAAATCTTTATATGAAATTGCAAAAAATTTGTTAAAAATGACCGCTTGTTTTGTATTTTTCTACAATTTTTACGATAAAACCGCACCAAGATAAAGCACAAATTTTTGCTCTATGTTATTGAAAGATAAGCCGGTAATCTGCTCAATCTTCTCTAACCGATAGCGTAGGGTATTTGGGTGGATAAACAATTTTTGTGCAGCGTGATCCAGATCACAATTTGCAAAAAAATAGTGGCGAAGACTTTTCAGTAGCACCTGTTTTTTATCTGAATTCAGCAACGCTTGGAAAGGGACAAGTAACGTTTTTGCCTCCCAAGAGTGGCTAAAACTATGTAGCAAAGCCGGCAGTTTGAAATCTTCAAAATAAATAATCCGCTTGCGGCTTTGGATCTGCTCGGCATAGTTGAGCGTATGGCGGGCGGTTTGATATGAAATGTTGGTTTGCGATAAATTCTCAACCGCCAACCCAACCACTGTTTTAAAGGAAATATCGGGTTCTGCCAGTTTATTTAAGGTATTGCGAATCAGTGATTTATCATTCGATAAATTATTCAATAAGGCGATTTTATCCAAGCTAATTACCGCAGTGAGCAATGCCGGGAAATGATGCTCGAAGAAATCTATTAAGTGTTGCAATTTTTCAGCGGTTGGCGTATTCACTTTAATCAATATAACCGACAGTGGTTTTGCAAAATCTTGCTCAAAAAAGCCCGCTTGTTCGTGAATCTCTTCCGTGCTGAGTGTGCCTTTTAGCAAAGCTCGCACAAATTCTTCACGATAACGCCGCTGCCAACGTTCTTGTTCCAGCTCAAAGGCTTGTTGCATAATCAGCTCTGCAGCCATTTTCACTAACTGAGCATATTGGCGAATTTCTTGCGGTAGCCCTGAAATGCCTACTACCCCCACGGTAGAGCCGAGGTAGTGTAGTGGTAAGTTAATGCCTGCTTTTGCCTCATAGTGCCACTGTTTTGCAAGATTTTCATCAATTTCGACTGCTTGATCTTGGCGTAACGCCAACACCGCCCCGGTATGTCGCTGTCCGATACGAGTGGTATCGCCGGAAGCAATAATCACGCCTTCACTATCCATCACATTGACGGAATTGGGAATAATCTGCATCGTGCGTTTTACAATACGGTCAGCAATGGCTCGGTTGAGTTTCATCTTTTATCCTGTAGTAATCGGCACAGTCTATTTAGCGTTTTAAGAGCGAGAAATGTAAAAACTCGACAAAATGATCAGCCCAGTGCATTTCGTGATGGATTTCGTTTGCCATAATGCGTAGGCGAATGTTATCCAGTGGCACACCGGTGCGAATTAGCGACTGATAATAGTTTAACGAGCAGTCAATATAAGTTTGGTTCATATTGGAGATAAAGTGTGAGTCGATTTCATCGCCTTCATTCGTGCCGACCTGAATAAACACCTTGGTATTTGGTTGTATTGGGTGCTGGTGCGTAAAGTGTAAAAAATCCGGCTCGCTAAACCAAGAAGCCAGAGAAAATACGCCTAAATGCCCGAAAATATGAGGGTAGGCACTTCCCATATAAGCAGTGATAATGCCCCCCATTGAGCTACCGGCAAGTAATGTATGCTCACGCTGCGGTTTGGTTCGGTAGTGGATATCAATAAACGGCTTCACTGTTTCCACCACCCATTTGGCATAATCGCCGCCTAAACCACCTGCATTTTTGGTTTCAGGTGTTGAACCTGTGGTGGTTTTCCAAGGACCATATTCATTTAAACGTTCTGTGCCTGCATTATCAATGCCGACAATAATCATCTTTGGTAACTCCGGGTGCGATTTAATGGTTGGAATAATTTTCCACGAATGCCCGGAGTAAGACTCTTTGCTGTAAAACACATTCTGCCCATCGTGCATATATAACACAGGGTAAGTTTCCCATTTTTCGTGATGATAATCTTTCGGCAGCAATACCCGAATACGGCGATGGTGATGTAAGTATGGCACATATAAAAAATGTTCCTGCATTTCCAGATAGTGATGATTGAAATGTTTATGTGCCATTATGTTTATTCCTTTCTGATATTAAATGTTGTCATCACCTTATTTTACACCTTAATTTTATGACGAGAAACAAGCGGTCATAAAAAGTGAATTTTTTGCAAATTCAAGCAATCGTTTGCCTTATTCTTTTTCGATATATAAAAGAGAAACTGTGATCTAAATCACAGTAATTTTAGCCGGGCTTAGTTAAAATTCCTCCTGATATTTCCAATAAAAGGAGAATGCTATGCAGGCTTCATTACAAGATATACTTGATGTGGTAAAAGCAAAAAATTTAACTTATCAACAAAAGTTGATGAGTTTGGGTAATATTGCCGAGCGGTTATTTAGCCCCGTTGAGTTACTCGGTTATACCGAAGAAGAGTGGGCGTATATTAACAATCAGATGATTTGCGATCTGTGTGAAGGTTATGCGATTTACCGCCCTCGTTATATTCTGCCTGATTATAATGTTTATATTCAAAAAGGTTGTAAATTCTTAGATTTACCACCGCCAACCAATCTTGATGAAGTGCTGGACGGGTTATTGATTCTCTACTCTCACGTTCCGTCAATTACCACTTTCCCTGTCTATATCGGGCGTTTAGATGAATTATTAGATCCGTTTATTACCGATGAAGAACAAGATTACATCAAAATTAAACGTTTCTTAAATCATATCGATAAAACCATTTCAGACTCATTCTGCCACGCTAATATTGGACCTTATGATACCAAAGCAGGGCGTTTAATCTTAAAAGCTGTGATTGAACTTGAAAACACCACGCCGAATATGACGATTCGTTATGATAAAACCAAAACCTCTCGTGAATTTGCGGAATTAGCAGCGAAAGCTTGCTTGTTGGTTTCAAAACCTTCTTTCGCCAATGATGCCTACTACCGCCAAGATTTAGGCGATGAATATGGCATTGCGAGTTGTTATAACGCCTTACCGGAATGTGGCGGTGCTTATACCTTAACCCGTTTACGCTTAGGCACAATCGGGCGTGCTTGTGCAAGTGTGGATGAAATGGTCAATAAACTATTGCCAAAAGTAGCGAAGTTAGCACTTTCTACAATGGATAAACGCCATAAATTCTTGGTAGAAGAAAGTAACTTCTTTGAAAGTAGTTTCTTAGTTCACGAAGGATTTATTAAACGCACGAACTTCACGGGTATGTTTGCGATTGTAGGGCTTGCTGATGCGGTAAATCATTTATTAGAGCAAGAAGGTTTAAGCGAAACCTTCGGACAGAGCAAGCGTGGCGATGAAATTGCAACCCTGATTATGGATAAACTGCAAGAAGTCAATAATGCTCATCAAGGTGTGTATGCAGAACGTACCAACGATCACTATTTACTACACGCTCAAGTTGGGGCAAGTAACCACGCAGAAGATAAATTGAATACGCCGGCTCACCGTATTCGTGTCGGTCAAGAACCAACACTGTTGGCTCATTTAAAACAATCCGCCCCTTTCCATAAATATTTCCCATCGGGTACAGGCGATTTGTTTGCGTTTGACCAAACCTACACCGACCATTTAGATGCCGTTGTGGATATTATTGATGGCTCATTTGAACAAGGTTATCGCTACATTACCACTTACTTGAAAAATACCGATTTAATTCGCGTAACGGGTTATTTAGTGAAGAAAAGTGAGGTGGAACGTTACCGTCAAGGCGAAGCCGTATTGCGTGATACCACTTGGTATGGTGCGGGTACGGACGATTGTGCCAAAGTATTCGACCGTCAGTTGCGTGATGAAGAAAATGTAACTGCGGCACAATAAAATGGCTGCACTTTCTGATATTTTTGTGCCGTTGCATCGCATTATTCCCTTTTCTAATGTGGAAGGGCAGGGTAACCGCACAAGTATTTTTCTACAAGGCTGTAAGCTGAACTGCTTGTATTGCCATAATCCGGAAACAATTCCTCGTTATACAGAGGAGGCAAAACAGGTTAGTTTGCAATACTTATATGATCAGGTGATGGAGGCTGTGCCTTTTATTCGAGGGGTAACTATTTCGGGGGGCGAGCCGACGATTCATCATAAAAAATTAGTTCCGCTGTTTGAAGCATTTCGCCGAAAAGGCTTAACCTGTTATTTAGATAGCAGTGGCTTTTTTGATTTTGAGGCAACAGAGCCGTTAATTAATGTTACCGATAAATTTCTGTTTGATCTTAAAGGTGATGGAGTAGGTTTACAAACGCTCTGCTTTGATCGAAAAAATCAAGCCGGCAAAGTGCCTGAACAGGTTATTCCAAGCGTTAATCATATTAAGCCTGAAAACTTGGCTCGTAATTTGCAAAATTTAGCCAAATTATTACCGCTTGATAAGGTGGAAGAAGTGCGTTTGGTTTACCTCAACGAGTTTTATGATGCCTATCATTTACTCGAAAAAGTAGCTCAATTACTTAAGCCTTATCCAAACGTATTGCTCAAAATTATTCGGGTGCATACTAAAGGAGCAAGAGACGAAGAAGGTTTAGCCTGCTTTGTACCAAGCATTGAGCAAACAGATAAACTGGCGGCATTTGCCAAACAGTGTGGAATAAACAAAATTATTACTATCTACTAACGGAGTTCTCTATGGATATATTCATTAGCATTATCGGCGTATTTGTCCTATTAGGTATTGGGGCTTTACTGTCTAATAATCGACGTGCAATTAATTTGCGAACCGTATTTGGTGCATTAGCCATTCAAATTGCTTTTGCTGCACTTATTCTGTATGTGCCAGCAGGGCGTGATGCGTTACTTGCCACCGCAAATGGCGTGAGTAAAGTGATCAATTACGGTAATGAAGGGATTTCATTTTTGTTTGGTAACTTAGCTGATCCAAGCAATAGCAGTATTGGCTTTGTGTTCGCCATTAAGGTATTACCGATTATTATCTTCTTCTCTGCACTGATTTCATTACTCTACTACATTGGCGTGATGCAATGGGTGATTAAAATTATCGGTGGCAGCTTACAAAAGTTACTCGGCACTTCACAGGCGGAATCAATGTCTGCGGCAGCGAATATTTTCGTTGGACAAACTGAAGCTCCATTAGTGGTAAAACCTTATATCAGCCGAATGAGTGATTCAGAACTCTTTGCCGTAATGGTAGGTGGAACAGCATCTATCGCAGGTTCTGTAATGGCTGGTTATGCAGGAATGGGCGTGCCTTTAACTTACTTAATTGCAGCGTCATTTATGGCTGCACCGGCAGGTTTGTTATTTGCGAAATTAATGTATCCGCAAAATGAACACATTTCAGATACCATTGATGAAAATGTTGAAATCGAAAAACCAAATAATGTGGTGGAAGCCTTAGCTAACGGTGCAAGTTCAGGGGTATCTTTAGCGATTAATGTTGGTGCGATGTTAATTGCCTTTATTGCGGTGATTGCATTACTTAACGGCATTATCGGCGGAATTGGTGGTTTATTTGGGCGGGAAGATTTAACGCTACAAATTCTATTGGGCTACATCTTCCAACCGCTTGCATTTATTATTGGTGTGCCTTGGGAAGATGCTGATATTGCAGGGCAGATGATCGGTATGAAATTAGCGGTAAATGAGTTTGTAGGTTATCTGGAATTTGCCAAGTATCTGCAACCTGATTCAGTTGTGCAACTAAGCGATAAAACCAAAGCAATTATTACTTTTGCATTATGTGGTTTCGCTAATATTAGCTCCATTGCAGTATTAATTGGTGGTATTGGCAGTATGGCTCCAAATCGCCGTTCAGACATCGCTCGCTTAGGCTTAAAAGCGGTAATTGGCGGTACATTAGCGAACTTAATGAGTGCAACTATTGCAGGTTTCTTTATCGGCTTAAGTGGTGCTGCTTTAGGTTAATACAAGCGGTCAAATTCGATAAATTTTTTGCAAAAAGCCTAAGTAATTAATGATTACTTAGGCTTTAACTTTATCGGTAATTTAATGTTGGGTTTCCAGCCATTCATTTACTTTGGCTAAGAATATTTTCCCCATTGGGCTTGGATCGCCAGAGAATAAGGTTTGCAGTTTATTATTCTCAATAATATCCCGTCTGAGAGCTAAACGTTCTTCGTGATTTTCCGCTAAACGAATTGCTTGAGCAACATATTCATCTGCGGTTTGAGTAATAAGCCACTCAGGTAATCCAAGACGTTTAAATAATCCTTCATCAATATGTTCGTGAACTTCATCCCCAGTTTTACAAATGCCGACTAAACCTAGTGTTACCATATCAATAATGCCATTAGTATTCCCGAATGGGAATGGGTTTAGCATCATATCGCAGTTTTTTAGGATATTTAGATATTGAGCGTATGGCTGATGTGGGTAGGCGGTTGCATCATTACCTAAATAACTTTTGATAAAACGCTCTACATATGGGTGTGTAATACCTGTCGATTGTCCTAATGCGAAATGGAAATGGACTTTCACTTTTGCGTTATCACGAATAGCCCTTAGTGCTTGTAAGAAATATGGGTTTAATTTCATCGTTGTTGAAGCAATACCAATATTAACTACTTCAGGCTTTTCACGTAGGTTATAGGTTATCTCTTTTGGAGTTAATGCTGAAGGTACATAAGGCAAAGCATCTTTTGGTAAACGTAGTAATTGTTCACTAAAGCATTCTTCAGAGCCGACATAATCATCTTCCACAATCACATATTCTATAAAATCTGAATGCGTGGTTGCCGGATGACCTAATGCAATTGCTTGGATTGGAGCTAAGCGGGTATTACTTGCAAAGATAGTTGTTAAGTCCATACCAATACTAGGCATATAAAAAACCGCTGGATTATATTTATCACAAATTTCTTTTAGCAAGAGCAATCTGTCGAATAAAGTGCCACCTTGTGGATAGGTGTAAAATTCATCAAAAACAGATTTGCCTGCTTCATCTATGGAATTTCCCCCTAAACCAATTATATGAAAATGATCACGAGCTGCAATTAAAGAAGTCGAATGTGTACGGTAAATAGAATGTGAGGAAGTAAAATTCTCAATTAATACTACCATAATAGGTTTTCCACCCTTATAGCCAAGAGTTCTAATTTCCCTATCTTCCCAGCCGGCAGCCAGTAAGTGGCGACGGATAACACTGTTTAATGCTCGTTTGATATTATGTTTATTGTTTTTAACATCATAACTGCAGTGCATATATACATCGTGAGAAATTGCATTAGGCAGTTGATCTAAGTTCTCAAATTGGGCTAATTTTTCAGGAAACCATTGTAAAATAGCAGCACGTTTTGTGAATGCAACAGGTGTTCCAATAAAACGAGGTGATTGTAATGCAAAACACAGTGAAGCTGTAAGTTCCTTAGAAGCATTCCAGGCAGCATCTAGATTCAACAGAATATTCGATTCTGGTAAATATAAAATACAGAATTTGGTTAAGGCTTGTATAGTTGCTTCTAAATCTACTGCATTTGGATTAGTGGAAGTCTTATTTTGATTATAAGTACGCAATATATGATCTGCATTGATATACGGAGAACTTGCAAAAATAAGTGCAATCCAACGTTGTGCAGTTAGAAAGCTAATGGCATCAGATTCCGATATTTCTAATTCAGGGTCTTGGAAGAATTGCGTAATAGCTACAGCCATACGAGTACAAAAATAAATTGTTCTATCTTGCTCTAACTCATCTAATTGATGAGGTGCATCAAATTCAATATCGTAAATATTCCCAAAATGACTATCTAACTTGTTGAGAATAGATAATAGTTCAGCACAAGCTAAATCATAATCTTTGTTAGCCACCGCTTGTTCGAAGCGAATGACACTCGGCTGTTTTTCTTCTGACATAATTTTGTCCTTAGTTCAACGTTCCCCACAGATCGTACTCATCTGCATTGGTAATGGTTACTGAAATAACTTGACCGACACTCACGTCTTTATTTTCAAGATTATCAACATACACGACACCGTCAATTTCTGGTGCATCAGCCATTGAACGCCCGATAATACCTTCTTCATCAATTTCATCAATGATTACAGGTAAGGTTTTACCGATTTTAGCCTGTAAACGCTCGGCTGAAATTTGTTGCTGTAACTGCATAAAGCGGTGGAAGCGTTCTTCTTTTACTTCTTCCGGTACTTGATCCGACATATCGGTTGCAACTGCACCTTCCACCGGGCTGAATTTAAAGCAGCCGACACGGTCAAGTTGGGCTTCTTTTAAGAAATCGAGTAATAGTTGGAAATCTTCCTCTGTTTCGCCCGGGAAACCGACAATAAAAGTGGAACGTAGCGTTAATCCAGGGCAGATTTCACGCCATTTTTTGATACGCTCAAGGGTTCTTTCAATCGAGCCGGGACGTTTCATCGCTTTTAAAATTTTCGGGCTGGCGTGCTGAAGTGGAATATCCAAATACGGCAGAATTTTGCCTGCTGCCATTAGTGGAATTAAATCGTCTACGTGTGGATACGGATAAACGTAGTGCAAACGCACCCAAACGCCCATTGAACCTAATTGCTCACAAAGTGTGATTAAGTTACTTTTAATCGGCATACCGTTCCAGAAAACGGTTTTAGTGGCTTCTTCTTTTTTGCGATCTAATGAGTAAGCAGAGGTGTCTTGAGAGACAATTAATAACTCTTTTACACCGGCGTCCACCAAGCGTTTTGCTTCATCTAATACTTGTACGATAGGGCGGCTTGCCAGATCGCCACGCATTGACGGAATGATGCAGAATGTACAACGATGATCACAGCCTTCTGAAATTTTTAAGTAAGCGTAATGCTTTGGTGTGAGTTTTACGCCTTGTTTTGGTACGAGGCTAGTGTAAGGATTAAATTCCGGTTTCGGCACATATTTGTGAACGTGGTTCATCACCGCTTCATAACTGTGCGGACCTGTGATCTCCAATACTTTCGGATGAACTTCGCGAATTTGGTTCTCTTTTGCTCCTAAGCAGCCTGTAACGATCACTTTTCCGTTTGCTTCTAAGGCTTCGCCAATGCTTTCCAATGATTCTTGCACCGCAGAATCAATAAATCCGCAGGTGTTTACAATCACTAAATCGGCATCTTCATAGCTTGGAATAATGTTATAACCATCAGCACGCAGCTCGGTTAAAATACGTTCGGAATCAACTAAATTTTTAGGGCAGCCTAAGCTGATAAAACCAATATTCGGGGTAGCACTCATATAACTCTCAACAATTAAAAAAGAAAATGCCTACAACTTTTGTCTTGTAGGCAAAAAACTAGCGAGATTTTACAAAAAATTGCCGCAAATAGCGATAACAAGCGGTCATTTTTTGATAAAGTTTTGCAAATAGTTAGTCAATATCATTCAGCATTGCTAACACAATAACAGATGATTTCTCAGCCGCTAAAGGTAAAAATTCTTCAAATGATAGATGAGACTCTTTATCTGCTACATCAGAAACCGCTCTCACAATCACGAACGGCACGCCAAAGCCATTACAAACTTGAGCAATCGCCGCCGCTTCCATTTCTACTGCTACAACATTTGGGAAGTTTTGGCGGATTTCGTTAATTTTTTCTTTGCCATTGATAAAGGCATCACCACTACAAATTAAGCCTGAAACCACGTTAAAACCTGCTTTTTTCGCTTCTTTTTGGGCGAGTTCGACTAATTGCCCATTTGGCTCAAATGCGGCTGGATTTGCAGGAAGTTGCCCGATTTCATAGCCGAAAGCGGTTACATCAACATCGTGATGACGTACTTCGGTTGAAATGAGAATATCGCCCACATTTAAGTTTGAGTCTAAGCCACCAGCAGAACCTGTGTTAATAATCATATCAGGTTGCGTGAGCTGAATAAGTAATGTTGTGCCGATGGCTGCCGATACTTTACCAATGCCTGATTGTAATAACGCAATACGCGTATTGTTAATTTTTCCTTCAAAAATTTTACAGCCTGCTAATTCCGTGATTTTCGGTTCAACCATTAAGTTGCGTAAAATTTCAACTTCTTGTGCCATTGCACCAATAATACCAATTTTCATTATTTTGCTTTCTCTACAATTCTATTTAATTAAAAAATGCTATTTTAACAGCATTAATAGTGAGGTGGTGGTGTTTCTTCAGAACGTGAAGCCACTTGGCTTACTTGAGCCCCTTTTAATTTTTCAGCAATATGGCGAATTTGAGTTTGTAGCTTATCTATCGCAAATTGTTGCTCGATTAATGATTGATTTAACTCCTCAATAATCAACTCTTGAAAGGCAACTTTCGTCTCCAATTCGGTAATTCTTGCCGATAATGTACAATTATTATCCATTTTAGTGAAAAAAAGGTTGTGTGAAATGAAATTACACTTTACCCTATCTAAAGTCTTCTTAACAGTTATTTTTATAAGGAAAAATTATGTTAAAAATGAAGTTATCCGTAGCTGCCGTTCTTGCAGGGGCATTTTTTGCAACAAATGCAATGGCTGAAGAAAAAGCTGATCCAAAATTTGTTGATGAATCATCTTATGCGGTTGGTGTATTAATGGGTAAAAATATCAATGGTGTGATCGAATCACAAAAAGAGATTTTTACTTATAATCAGGATAAAATTTTAGCGGGTGTGCAAGACACACTGAAGAAAACAGGTAAATTAACTGATGAAGATTTACAAAAACAGTTAAAATCTTTAGATGCTTATTTGTCAGCGAAAGAAGCTAAAATTAACGAAGAAAAAACGAAAGCCACTGTTTCAGCAGGCGATAAATTCCGTGCAGATTACAAAAAACAAGCCGGCGTGAAAGAAACCTCTTCGGGCTTGTTATATAAAATTGAAAAAGCAGGTGAAGGCGAATCTCCAAAACCGCAAGATACGGTTAAAGTTCATTATAAAGGTACTTTAACAGACGGTACGGTGTTTGATAGTTCATACGATCGGGGTGAGCCGATTGAATTCCAATTAAACCAACTCATTCCGGCGTGGATTGAAGCAATCCCAATGTTGAAAAAAGGCGGTAAAATGGAAATTGTTGTTCCACCGAAATTAGGCTATGGTGAACGTGCAGCAGGTAAAATTCCAGCTAATTCAACCTTAAAATTTGAAATTGAATTATTAGATTTCAAAGCGGCAGATGCTAAGAAATAATTAATATTCAATTCTCATTGAAGCTACACAAGCGGTTAGATTTATTATAAGATTTGCAAAAAATGTGATAAAACTAACCGCTTGTAATTTATATTATGACCAAAAAATTCACGCCTTTTTCTGATGAAGATCACGCAATTCTTGCTTCTTACTTCCCCATTGTAGATGGCATTGCCGCTCTTATCGGCGAGCATTGTGAAATTGTTCTCCATTCATTAGAGTTTCTTGAACATTCCGCGATTTATATTGCAAACGGACACAATACCAATCGTAAAATTGGCTCACCGATTACTGACCGTGCGTTAAAATCGCTACATCATATGGCAACGGATAGCGTGTCTAAGCCTTATTTCACCAAAGCAAAAGGCGGCGTGTTGATGAAATCTATCACGGTGGCTATTCGTAACGGCAAGCAACACGTTATCGGACTGTTGTGCATTAATATCAATTTAGAAGTGCCGACTTCGCAATTCCTCAGCTCCTTTATTGCTCCGCAAGACGAAGCGGCAGATGTTACCTTTGCCAGCTCGGTGGAAGATTTAGTGGCTCAAACCATTCAAACCACGATTGATGATGTGATGGCGGATCGAACGATTTCTAACAATAATAAAAATCGCCAAATCGTGATTTCTCTGTTTGAAAAAGGCATTTTTGATATTAAAGATGCGATTAACCAAGTAGCTGAGAAGCTAGATATTTCCCGCCATACTGTTTATCTCTACATTCGCCAAATCAAGCAACCGGAGAAAGGGGAGAGTGATTAATGGACTATGTATTAGCGATAAAATCTCCCGTGTATGGCTCGCAAGGGGCGTATTTAGCCTACCAAGTGGCAGAAGAATTATTGCAAGCCAAGCACAATATTCGCCAAGTATTCTTTTTTCAAGAAGGCGTAAGCAATGCCAATGCATTGGTTAATCCTGCAAGTGATGAAATCAATTTAATCGAAAAATGGCAAAAATTAGCCGAATTACACCGCTTGCAGCTGCATTTGTGCATCGCCGCCGCTCAGCGTAGAGGCATTGTGGACGAGCAAACTTCCTCTTCCGCCACTACCAATTTAGCACAAGGTTTTACCCTCGCAGGGCTTGGTGAATTCAGCCAAGCTGTATTAAAAGCGGACAGACTTCTCACGTTTTAAAATGAAAAAATATAAAATTGCCTTTCTTTTTACTCAGCCTCCTTTTGGTTCATCAGTTAGCCGTGAAGGGCTAGATGCCTTACTTGCGGCAAGTGCATTTTGTGATGAGCAAGAGCTCGCTATTTGCTTTATCAATGATGGCGTGTTCAATTTAATTTCAAATCAACAGCCGGAACAAATTCTGCAAAAAGATCATATCTCTACGTTTAAATTGTTAGATCTTTATGATTTAAGTGAATGTTTTGTCTGCCAAGAGAGCGTGAATGTGCGTAGATTGGAGAATGCACATTGGATATTGCCAAATGTTCAATGTAAAACGCAAGCTGAAATAATGATGTTACTCAATCAAGCTGAAAAAGTGATGACTTTTTAAGGAATACAATGCTTTATACCCTTTCCAAAGCACAATATGATGATGAAATGCTTAGTCTGTTACATCATTTGAATGACAATGATGCCGTTATTTTATGGCAAGACGGCGTGTTACAAGCGGTCAAAAATCCACAATTTTTTGCAAATTTGCCCCGTTGTTATCTCTTAGAACAAGATGTTATCGCAAGAGGATTACAACAAACTCTCTCTGAATTTCGCACCATTTCATTAGCAGAATGTGTGAAATTAACTGAACGTTATTTTCCTCAAACAGCATTGTAATTTTCTTTGTAATGGCAAATAAATTGAATTATGATGGGAACTACTTTAAAAGGAGGAGTTATTATGAGAACAAAATACCTTGTTTCTTTATTTGCACTTGCCCCTGTTTTTGCTGTGGCACAACAAAATGATCCAAATTGGGTTGATAAGCAACATAGCAAAGCCAGTAATACACTGGACCGCTGGGCAAATAATATTAACGATTGGTTAGGTGAAGCTGACCCAGACAAGCCCGGTACGGCTTCTTTGCGTGTTATGCTAGACAGCCGCTGGGATAAATATGACAAATTTACCGTTAAGCCTCGTGTTCGCGGTAAAATCAAATTGCCCGTATTAAAAAAACATCTAAATGTGGTATTTGGTGATGACGAGCTTGATAATGAATTAACCGATAAAAACCACGTTGGAAAATTATACAAAGATATTAAGGCTAACAAACGTTATAATTCCCGCGAAGCAAGAGATTCTAACGCTTCTATCGGTTTACGTTGGTCTGATGGTATTAAAGCATTAGGGATTGAAACCGATTTTGACGTTGGTGTTCGTTCCGGTAGCGATATTTTCGGGCGTGTCCGTGTCAGTAAAGATTGGAAAATTACCGACCAATTTACCACTCGTTTAGAGCAAATCTATCGTTATGGTTCAGAGAGTAAGCACTATTTACGCACAAACTTTGAAAATAAATATAATGAAACGGATACAACCTTCATTATGAACCATACTCATTTTGAGTATCGTAATGATTTAGATGAAGAAAGAAGCTGGGGAAACAGTTTATATCGTCAGCATAACTTCAAACCGCTTACGCATATCAGCTATGGTATTGGTATGGGGGGGCGAATGGATAAGGATTTCGCAAGATTTAATTATTGGGGACCATTTGTAACTTACCGCCAACCAATTTGGCGTAATTGGCTCTTTATCCAACCGGAAATTAGTTTCTACAACGATAAAGATAAAGATCGTAAGCACTTTGTTCACACATTTGTACGTTTAGAAGCGATTTTCTAATTTCTATCTATAAATTACAAGCGGTTGATTTTGCAAAATTTTTTACAAAA
>NZ_JBXGGI010000151.1:0-17940 GCF_056854775.1 Mannheimia sp. | reverse complement strand
TCGCTAATATCCGCATTGACTTGTTGAGCCGTTTCACGCAATTCACAAGCGGTCAAATTTGTCGAAAAATATGCAATTTTATAGTCTAAATAGACCGCTTGTTTCAGTAAATTTGCCCCTGTTTGCTTTGAAAACTGCTCAATTTCACGCTCATTTAACGTTTTTGAATAGATAAAAATTGTATTTGCCATAGTCTTATTTTAGGTTGTTTAAATTTACTGCATTAATCTAACAGAAAACCGTGCTACAATCACGCATCATTTTAAGAGGAATGTTATGTATATTACTCGTGAAAAAATAGCTAAAACGCTTTTACTGGCTGGAATCACTGCTCTCTGCGTAGCGATTGTGGCGGTTATTTTAACGGGCGTAAATCAATTTAAATTAGGCTCTCAATTAGCAAGCATTAACCAAGTATCAAATCTGTCGCATTTATTGGTTCGCCAACAAGCAAATATTTTCTCGTTTTTATTAGTTAAAAATGCAAAAACAGATGAACTGGTTGATGCACTGGATAGTTTTGCAAAAGAAGATTTTATTATTGATGCAAATATTTATTCACCAAAAGGCGTACTGCTCGCACAAAGTCAAAATGCAAAAGACTTAAAAACACAATTAACCACTGAACAGGCAGAAAAAACCCAGCAAATTGTTGAGCCTATTTTTGCTCAACAAGCATTGGTTGGTTTTTTACGCGTTACGTTTGATGCCGAGTACGGACAAACTACAAAAGCCCGAGTAGAGCAACAATTCCATCAACTTTATGGCGAGATGATTATTTTGCTTTTAACAGGTGTATTGCTGGCAAGCAGCGTACATTATTACTTCCGTCGTAAAATTCATCAGCTACAAATCGCTCCAAAACCAATGATGAGTGAAGTAAAAACACAAACCCAGCGTTTTCATTCACGTCGTCGATGGATTAAGCGGAAATAGCGTGTTATCAAAGAAACGATTGTAATTTGAACGAATAAGCGTATAATATCCGCCGTTTTTCGCCAAATGGCATAGCAAAGAAAATTAAAATTTAAAGAGGAATAAATGGCTAAAGAAGATAGCATTGAGATGCAAGGTACAATTTTAGAAACCTTACCAAATACAATGTTCCGTGTGGAATTAGAAAACGGGCACGTGGTAACTGCTCACATTTCAGGCAAAATGCGTAAAAACTATATCCGTATTTTAACCGGCGACAAAGTTACCGTTGAAATGACACCATACGATTTAAGCAAAGCACGCATTATTTTCCGTGCAAGATAATTAAAAAATAAAGGCGAACTGTTGAATGTTCGCCTTTATTTTTAGGTTGAATTTAGCCTTTTTCAATGATCCCTTCTGCACAGGCAAACGCTGATGACCACGCCCATTGGAAATTATAGCCGCCAAGCCAACCTGTTACATCAAGCACTTCGCCGATAAAATAAAGCCCATCAACATTTTTAGCTTCCATTGTTTTAGAAGAAATATAATCGGTATCTACTCCGCCTTTTGTTACTTCAGCGGTACGGTAGCCTTCTGTGCCATTTGGCAAGAACTGCCAGTGATGAATAAATTGTTCTAGGTTCATTAAATCCGCCTTGCTAAGTTGGGCTATCACTTTATCTGTTACTAGATTTTGCTCTAGCCATAGATCCACCAACTTTTTCGGGAAATAACGACCCAATACGGTTTTTAGCTGCAATTTCGGCGAAGATTGACGAAGTTCTTTCAATATATCAAGAATGGACTCACTTGGAAGTAAATCAATTTCCACCGTTTCGCCCAATTCCCAATAATTCGAGATCTGCAAAATAGCAGGACCAGACAATCCTCTATGAGTAAACAACATTTGATTACTAAAACTTTTTCCATTTTGGCTGGAAACGGTAACAGGAATGGCAATGCCGGAAAGTTCGGTAAAGTATTTATCAGTTTCTTTCCAAGTAAAAGGCACAAGGCTGGCACGAGGAGCAATAACAGGAATGCCAAACTGTTCGGCAATTTGATAACCAAAAGGGCTTGCACCTAATGCCGGCATTGATAATCCACCTGTGGCAATCACTAAATGTTCAGTTTGGAACTGCTCACTAGCGGTCAAAATTTGGAAACAATTTGCAAATTTTTCGACGGAAATGACCGCTTGTCGTAAAAAGATCTCAACTTTACCTTTCTCACATTCGGCTTGTAATAAATCGGCAATCTGTTGCGAGCTTTCATCACAGAAAAGTTGCCCAAGCTCTTTTTCGTGATAGCTTATGCCGTAACTCGCCACAAGGGAAATAAAATCCCATTGAGTGTAACGAGAGAGAGCCGATTTTACAAAATGACGGTTTTGGCTAAGGTAATTCCCGGCTCCAATCTCTAAATTGGTAAAATTACAAAAACCACCACCCGACATTAAAATCTTACGTCCGATTTTCTTGCCACTATCTAGCACCGCAACTTTTTTGCCGCCTTGCCCTAGTTGAGCGGCACAAAATAACCCTGCCGCCCCTGCACCAATAATGATGACATCAAATTTTTGCATTAGAAATTGAGTACCTTATCTACTTCTACTGTCCAATCTGCAAGCTCAATAAGTGTGCCTATTTCTACACCATCTACCAACGTTAAATGAGTAATACCACGTGCGTTTGTGCAAGTTTTACAGAGTTTCACTATTGCCCCCTGTGCAGTTAAAATTTCCAGCATCTGCTGAACGTGATACCCTTCTACAGGATTTTGTTTGGCAAGCCCAGCAGTAACCGCATCAGACATTAAAAAAATCCGAATTTCGGCTTTTTCTTTATGTTGCTCTTGAATTTGTAATGCCAAACGCAAACCACTAAAGAAGGTTTCATTACCGTAAGGTGCTGAATTGATGATGAAAAGTAGTTTTTGTACTTGATTAGACATAGTTTTACCTCGGAATACACGAAACACATAGATAATTTAAAAATTCCCTCTCACAGGAGAGGGAAACCTACAAAGTTAATGAGCATCAGCCCAAATAAATTTGATCATAAAGAGCAATGAAATCACTAACACAGACGGGCTGATTTCTTTCCAACGCCCGGTGAATGCTTTCATTACACAATAGCTGATAAAACCAAAGGCAATTCCTTCGGTAATTGAGTAAGTAAATGGCATCATTGCTGTAGTAATGAATGCCGGTGTAGCTTCAGTTAAGTCGTCCCATTTTACCTCAATCAGGCTTGAAGCCATCAAAATCCCGACGAATACCAACGCACCAGCGGTTGCATAAGCAGGCACTAAACCAGCTAATGGTGAGAAGAAAATAGTCAGTAAGAATAAAATCCCCACAACAACCGCAGTTAAACCGGTACGACCGCCAACAGAAACACCTGAACCACTTTCAATGTAGGTTGAGATCGCCGATGTTCCCATATAAGAACCCGCCATTGCTGCGGTACTATCCACTAATAGAGCCTGTTTCATTCTCGGGAAACGACCTTGCTCGTCGGCAAAACCCGCTTTAGTGGTTACTGCAATCAACGTACCTGATGAGTCAAACAAGTTTACTAACATAAAGGAGAAAATAATGCCAAGTAAGGCAACATCAAAAGCTCCGGCAATATCAACCTGCCCGACAACAGCACCTAAACTTGGCGGCATAGACATTATACCGTTGAATGTTACAGCAGGATCGAAAATTAAAGCTAAGCCTGTAACTACTACAATCGATACTAATACACCAGAGTGAACGCCCTTAGCCGCTAACACAACGATGATAAAGAAACCTAAAATCCCCATTAATACTTTAGGATCGTGTAAGTTACCTAATGCAACTAAGGTCGCTTCATTTGGTACAACAATGCCCATATTTTTAAAGCCGATTAACGCAATAAATAAGCCGATACCTGCCCCAATGCCTACTCGTAAACCAAGTGGAATCGCAGACATAAACCAGTAGCGAACTTGCAATACGGTTAATAGGAATAAGCCCACAGAGCCTAAGAAAATTGCCCCCATACCTACTTGCCAAGAATAGCCTAATTTTTGCACTACTACAAAAGCAAAAAAGGCATTCAACCCCATTGCGGGTGCAAGTGCAATCGGTAGATTACTGAATAAGCCCATTGCAATAGTACCAAATGCAGCAATTAAACAGGTGGTTACGAATACGACTTGAGTATCCATTCCTGCTACACCTAGAATGGACGGATTAACGAAAACAATGTAAACCATTGTGAAAAAGGTAGTAATCCCCGCGATGATTTCGGTTTTAGCATTACTGCCTTTTGCTTTAAGCTGAAATAATTTTTCTAACATAAGACCTTCGTAACTTAATAAATTGTGAAAATGACAACGCCCAAGCAATCGGTTGCTCGGGCGTTGATGATTTTTATCACGGAATGAACCGTTTGGCAAGCAATTAATATTCTAAAACCAGTTTTAATAGCTCAACGGATAAAAATGCAAGGCTAAAACGTTGCTCATCAGCCACAGACCAGAACTGAATTTCTTGTTCTGATTTGGCTAATAACTGGCTGATTTCTAATGCATTTCGCTCTTCGTTTTCCCCATTTTTTACCGCAGTAATCACTGAATTTTCATTAAAATTAATCCAACTTGTTGCTTTCCATTCCGTACTTAAATTTTCAGCATCTAGCGGATACTCAGATTGTACCGAAACCATTTGCGACACACCATAAAATACCGGCACTTGAATAGTGTGGAAAGTAATACAAGCGGTCAAATTTGGTAAAGCTTTTGCAAGTTGCAGTTCAAAGGCTTTAGAGAAAGGCAACTTTTTCTCCTCACCTTGCACATTAGCAGGCACAACATCAAACGCAATACGCTCTGCATTTTCATCAAACGGAATGCCATTTAATAAACGTGCAGTTTGCCCGGCTAATTCTTTAACTTTCTCATCGCCAAAATAAGCTGAAGGTAAAAGTGAAGTTACAAATACTTGATTTAAAGGCTGAGCCAATAACGGCTTTAATGCCAATGCCAGTTGCGAAACTTGTGGATTAGCCAGAGCAACAATATTTCGCTCACGCACATTTGCCACATTTTCATCATTTACACTTGGCACAATTACAGGTACATCGCTAATCAATGCGGTAATGCCATATAAATCTAAAATCACACAGCCCGCTTTCACCGCTTCAGCCAACACTTCTGCTTGAGCCATTTTGCCTGCAAATAAAACGTGAGTAAATTCAGCCCAATTCACTTCATCTAACGCATATTGTGCAACGGCTTTTGCCCCTAAGCGTAAGTTTTGCTCATCTCCGAAAGGCTCTAATTCTACTGCCGAAATTTTCTCAATGCCTAAATCTTGGGTTTCTAATACTTCAAGTAGTTTTTCTGCAAGCGTAAAATCGCTCGCAATAGCTAAATGGATAATTGACACATTTTCTCCTTTTCATCATTTTCGTTTCAGAATTATAGTGCAATTTACCTTTCTTCGCTATTCTGAATAGTAACGGCAGATTATACCTACAACGAGTTAATTGCAACTTTTTAGCAAAAAAACACCGCTTGTTTTCCGACTGATTTACTTTTCAAATGTTTGGATTTTTGATATAGTTCACACTTTGGAAAGTAGCTTCTCATTCTCATTAAAATGGAAAGTGAATGGAAGTCAAAAAGCCCGATATAAAGAAATGGCAAAACAAGATTCAGATTGTATCACATTAGATCTGTTTGCGACTGTACCAAAAGTTGGGCGTCCTCGCACTAATCCTCTTGATAGAGAACAACAAATTCGAATCAATAAACGTAATCAGCTAAAGCGAGATAAATCGTCGGGTTTAAAGCGGGTTGAACTTAAATTGCATTCTGATTTAGTCAAACTTTTAGAGGAACAGGCAGCCGAACAAGGTATTTCACGCGGGCAGTTGATTGAAATAATTCTAAATAATTATATCAAAAATAGGTAGTAGCAATGGCAGTTGTAGGTTTATTTTACGGTAGTGATACCGGCAATACAGAAAATATTTCTAAAATGATTCAGAAAAATTTAGGTGCTGAATTAATTGATATTCGTGATATTGCTAAAAGTACGAAAGAAGATATTGAAGCATACGATTTTCTAATGTTTGGTATTCCGACTTGGTATTATGGAGAATCTCAAGCAGATTGGGATGATTTTATGCCAACGTTAAAAGAGATTGATTTTAACGGTAAAGTGGTAGCAATTTTTGGTTGTGGAGATCAAGAAGATTACGCAGAATATTTCTGTGATGCAATGGGTACTGTGCGTGATATTATTGAGCCAAACGGTGCGGTTATTGTTGGGCATTGGTCAACTGAAGGTTATAACTTTGAGGTTTCACAAGCTTTAGTTGATGATGCAACTTTTGTCGGTCTTTGTATTGATGAAGACAGACAACCGGAATTAACCACTGAGCGTGTTAATAAATGGTGTGCACAGTTAAAAGAAGAAATGTGTTTAGACCAACTTGCATAAGGTTTTAAGTAAAGATAATTAGGTGGCAGATATGTCTGAAGCAAATATTAAACGTTTAAAAGAGGTAGGCTTAAAAGTTACCGAGCCTCGTTTAACCATTCTTGCATTAATGCAAGACATTCGTGATGAAATGCAACATTTTGCAGCGGAAGATATTTATAAGATTCTGTTAGAAAAAGGTTCAGATATTGGTTTGGCAACTGTTTACCGTGTATTAAACCAATTTGAAGAAGCGGGCATTTTAACTCGTCATAATTTCGATGCAAACAAAGCGGTATTTGAATTAAATATGAACCACGAACACGATCACATCATCTGTATGGATTGCGGTAAAGTATTTGAATTTAAAGATCCGGATATGGAACGCCGCCAACGTGAAATCAGTGAAAAGCACGGAATGGAACTAACTAACCACAGTTTATATCTCTACGGTAAATGTAGCAATTTAACCAATTGTGATGAGAAAAAATAAGATCGCTTATTTAACTTAATTATCTATTACCGAAGCCCCTTTTTGAGGGTCTTCGGTATTGTTCTATATAGGTTTCGCTAATTAATATTATGATGGAAGAACAGACACAACCTGTAATGGATGCCCAAATCAGGCAACCTCGCAAAATATCGCCTTTTTGGCTCTTGCCAATTGTCGCTTTTATTATTGGGGCTTTACTTTTTTTCCAGATCTTAAAAGAACAGGGCGAAACAATCTCGATCCGATTTGCTAAAGGCGATGGAATTGTTGCAGGAAAAACCATTGTTCGTTATCAAGGTTTAGAAATCGGGCGAGTAAAACGTGTTTATTTTGTTGATAATTTAAGAGAAGTTGAAGTTTTAGCCGAGATCAATGCTGAGGCGAGAAGCCTATTACGCCAAGATACTAAATTTTGGCTGGTTCAACCCTCTGCTTCATTAGCAGGGGTTTCCGGGTTAGATGCGATTGTTTCGGGTAACTATATTACACTCTTGCCCGGTGAGGGTGAGTCTGCCGATGAATTCATTGCTGAAGAAGATCCCCCAGCTGTTACCGTAAGTGATGGCGATTTACTTGTTCGTCTCGTTTCTGATGATATCGGCTCAATTAATGTAGGAGCAAGCGTTTATTTCCGTAAAGTGCCTGTGGGAAACATTGCCGACTACCGTTTTACCAAAGATCAGAAGAAAATAGAAATCGACGTTATCATTCAGAAAAAGTACGCTCATTTGGTGAAAAAAGAAAGCCGTTTCTGGAATATTAGCGGTATTAGTGCCGATCTTAATTTACAAGGCATAAGAGTTAATATGGAAAGTCTTGCCTCTGTAGTGCAAGGAGCGGTTGCGTTCGATTCGCCTGATAATATGGAAGCAGCCGAACAAGAGCAAAAATTTGAACTATATCCGGATTTAAAATCGGCAAAACGCGGTATTGAAATCAAGGTTAAAGTACCTGTTTCGCCTAATTTAAAGGTAAATGAAACCTCCGTTTTTTATCAACGTACGCAAATTGGTACACTTTCTCAGCTAAAATTACCAGAAGTAACCGATAACGGTTTACCGCAACAAAATTTGGAGCAAGATAAATTAATTGATGGTATTTTATTAATCGATCCAAGTTACGAAAATTTACTGCGTTCACAAACGAAAATATTGCTGAAAGAGCCCAAATTTGCATTAAATGCGGAGCAATTAACTAAAATTGGCGAGCTTCTGCGTGGCATTTATTTTGATGTTCAACCCGGAGAAGGAGAGCCTCAATCTGAGTTTATCGTACAAAATGAAGCCGATTACTTATTAAGTTTACCAAATTTACTGAGTTTCAGCCTAACTGCACCGCAAGCCTATGGGGTTGATGTAAATCAAGGTATTTACTATAGCGATGTGCAAATTGGCGAAATTGTTAAACGTTCATTAGATTTAGAGAATATTCGCTTTGATGCGATTATCTATCCGCCTTATCGTAATTTAATTGGCAGTAACAGTAAGTTTGTTGCCATTTCCAATCTGGATATGTCAGTCGGTTTAGATGGCTTACGTATACACGCAGGCTCGACCTCTGATTGGTTAAAGGGAGGGATTCGCTTAATTAATGGTAAGAGTGAAGGTAATCCTAAAAAGCAGTATCCGTTATATAAAGATATAGAAAGTGCGGAATCCGGCATTTCAACTTTAAGCAAAAACGCAACTATTACACTTTCTGCCGAATCATTATCAGGTATTAGTGAAGGTTCAATTGTACTCTATCGAGATTTTCAAGTCGGCGAAGTTTTAAAAGTAACTCCTAAGCAAAATCGCTTTGATGTTGAACTCTTTATTCAGCCTAATTATCGCCACTTATTAACAGAAACAAGCCGTTTCTGGATTGAACCTGCAACCAATGTTGATGTGTCATTAAAAGGTGTAAACATCACTACAGCACCTTTAATGCGAACATTAAAAGGAGCGATTAGCTTTGATAATGGCGGTCCAAAAGGCAATAAAATCCTTTACGCAACAAAAGAGAAAGCAACTTCAGGTAATACTTACATTACTCTCATTGCGAAAGATGGTAGCAAACTCAGTGAGGGTATGGATATCAAGTATATGGGCTTAACAGTGGGTCGAATTGAAAAACTGGAATTGCAAAATGCAAAAAAACAGATAAAAGCGACCGCTTACATTCAAGGCAAATATTATCCGTCTATTGCTAAAGCTGGTGCAAAATTTAGTGTGGTTTCGCCTGAAATTAGTACGGCTGGCTTTAAAAATTTAGATGCTGCATTGCAAAACTATATTACCGTTGATGCGGGTTCTGGCAAAGCTCAAAACTATTTTGAGCTATCACAAACCGATACAGTAAAAACAACCTACGCAAGCGGCTTCCCAATTATTGTGGAAACCACAAATGCCAATGGTATTCAGCCGGAAGCACCTGTACTTTATCGTGGAATGCAAGTCGGTATTGTGAGCTACTTAAGCTTAAGTGAACTCAACGACAGAGTGTTAATTCACCTTAAAATTAACAATAAATACAAACACTTAGTCAGAACTAATACCCAATTCTGGCAAGCGTCAGGCTATACAATGGATATCAGCTTACAAGGTGTGAGTATGAATTCCGGTACGATGTCGCAATTATTAAACGGCGGTATTGAATTCTCTACCCCTTACACTAAAGTGGTGAAGCCACAAGCCCAAGCCAATAGAAGATTTTTCTTACAACGCAAACTTCCTGAAGACGCCCCAGCGTGGGAACAAGGAATTGCAGAATAATATTATGGAGTGAAAAAATGCCTTTATTAGATAGTTTTAAAGTTGATCATACTAAAATGAATGCCCCTGCGGTGCGTGTTGCTAAAACAATGACAACACCAAAAGGCGATACTATTACCGTGTTTGATTTACGTTTTTGCCGCCCGAATATTGATATTCTTCCTGTGCGTGGTATTCACACAATGGAGCATCTGTTTGCTGGCTTTATGCGTGATCACTTAAATAGCGAAAACGTGGAAATTATTGATATTTCACCAATGGGTTGCCGCACAGGCTTTTATATGTCGCTAATCGGCTCACCTTCTGCACAAGAAGTTGCAGATGCTTGGACGGCTTCTATGGAAGATGCGTTAAACAAAATTCCGGATGTTTCCGCAATTCCGGAACTGAATGAATACCAATGTGGCTCTTATAAAGAGCATTCATTAGAAGAAGCCCACAAAATTGCTCGTGATGTTTTAACTGTAGGAATTGGTATTAACCGTAATGAAGATTTAGCATTAGATGACAAATTGTTAAATCCGTAATTTTTATTAAAATCTTACTGGGGCAAATTGCTATTTGCCCCTACTTTTTTATACTCGGAAATCATTAGTTTATGTTTGAAAAACTCTTTAGATGGTTTGAGGCAAGGGTGGAAACCTACCCAAATGAAATGCCGAAAACGCCAAAATCAGGTTTAATTCCTTTTATTTTTGATGCTACAAAAGGAATGCGAATTTATATTCTAATTCTGACAATCTTTGTAGCAGCAGTCGGCGTTATTGAAGCCATTCTGTTTCAATTTATGGGCGATTTAGTCGATTGGATCAACAAATACACACCTGCTGAACTCTGGGCTGAAAAAGGTTGGACAATTATAGGAATGTTTTTTATTGCGATACTCGCCGTTGTATTCGTTTATCTCGCCAGTAGCATTCGCTTCCAATCTTTACAAGGCGTTTTTCCAATGCGTTTGCGTTGGAACTTCCACCGCTTAATGCTAGGGCAAAGTCTAGGCTTTTACCAAGATGAATTTGCAGGGCGAGTATCCGCAAAAGTAATGCAAACTGCCCTCTCCGTGCGTGATGTGATTATGACTTGTGCGGATATGTTGGTTTATGTATTAGTGTATTTTACTACCTCAAGTGTGATTTTATTGCAACTGGATAGCTGGTTATTTATCCCCTTTATCTTATGGGTGATTTCACTTGCTGTCACTATTATCTATTTCGTGCCTAAACTGGCTCAAGCAGCCCAAGAACAATCTGATGCTCGAAGCCTTATGACCGGTCGAATTACAGACGCTTACTCAAACATTGCAACTGTCAAGTTATTCTCTCACGGTAATCGTGAATCTGCTTATGCGAAAGAATCAATGGAAGAGTTTATGGTTACAGTACATAAACAGATGCGTTTAGTTACCGTGATAGAAACCGTAACCAACCTAACCTCTATGGCATTAATTATCTCCACAGCAGGTATCGGTTTATGGCTTTGGGGGTCAAGCGTAGTAACTGCTGGGGCTATTGCCACCTCAACTGCGTTAGCATTAAGAATCAAAGGATTATCGCAATGGATTATGTGGGAGTTTGCCCGTCTATTTGAAAATTTAGGTACCGTACAAGACGGTATGATTACCCTTTCCAAACCGCACAATGTGGTAGATAAAGAGAATGCTCAACCGTTAAATGTAACCAAAGGCGAAATTAAATTTGAGAACGTAGATTTTTCCTACGATGTCAAAAAACCATTACTGAAAGATTTTGATTTAACCATCAAACCGGGTGAAAAAGTGGGCTTAGTAGGTCGTAGTGGTGCGGGTAAATCAACGCTTACCAACTTACTATTACGTTTTTACGATATTCAAAACGGCTCAATTACGATTGATGGTCAGAATATTCGAGATATCACGCAAGAAAGCCTCCGCTCACAAATTGGCTTAGTAACGCAAGATACCTCACTACTCCACCGTTCTGTGCGTGAAAACCTAATGTATGGTCGACCAACTGCCACAGAGGAGGAGATGATAAAAGCCGTTGAGCAAGCCGCTGCAAGTGAATTTATTCCAAACTTGCAAGATGCCAAAGGCAGAGCAGGTTTTGATGCACACGTTGGTGAACGTGGTGTAAAACTTTCAGGCGGACAACGCCAACGTATTGCAATTGCCCGTGTGATGTTAAAAGATGCCCCAATTCTGTTATTAGATGAAGCAACCAGTGCCTTAGATTCTGAAGTGGAAATGGCAATTCAAGAAAACCTCACCAAACTGATGGAAGGCAAAACGGTAGTGGCGATTGCTCACCGCCTCTCTACCATTATGGCAATGGATAGATTAATCGTGCTAGATAAAGGCGAGATTGTTGAGCAAGGCACACACGAAGAATTACTCGCTCAAAATGGCGTTTACGCAAGACTTTGGGCTCATCAAAGTGGGGGATTCTTACCGGAACATACCGATATCTAAACGTAGATCTCACCTTATCTTTTAAGATCAAGCGGTCATTTTTAGTGAAAAATTTGCAAATTTTCAGCAAAAAATGACCGCTTGTTCACCAATTAAAATGTCCTTGAAATTCATACCGAACCTATCAAAATTTTGACAAAAATTTTCAAGATTTCTCCCCTTTTTTCAGGTATCATTACTACCTTTATTAACAATAATTTTGGAGCAAATTGTGTCTTCCCTTTGGTCTGATTGCCTTAATCACTTACAAACGAAAGTATCGCCAACTGATTACAGTACTTGGCTACGCCCTCTGCAAGCCGGGTCTGATAATGGGGAACTCACTCTTTATGCACAAAATCAATTCGTTGAAAATTGGGTTAAAGATAAATTTTTATCGGAAATTACTGAATTAGCTCGTTTTTTATCTAAAAATGATAATTTGGTTGTAAACCTAAAAGTAGGTATTAAGCCTGCGGAACAAGCAAAACCGCAAATTAGCTCAAAAAACGAACTTTCCGAATTTAGCAATACAGGCTTTAAAACAGGGTTAAATCCACACCAAACTTTTGATAATTTCGTACAAGGTCGTTCAAACCAACTGGCGAAATTAGTTGCTCAACAGGTGGTAGATAATCTTGGCGAGAGCCACTGTAATCCACTTTCATTCTATGCCGGCACTGGTTTAGGTAAAACCCACTTATTGCACGCTATCGGTAATGAATTGGTCAAACGCAATCCAACGGTTCGTGTGCTTTATATTCATCTTGAGCGTTTTTACCGTGATATTATTAAAGCCATTAACAGCTCAAATAATGATGCGGAAAAAATTAAAAAATTCTATCGCTCGCTTGATGTGTTGATGATTGACGATATTCAATTTCTTGCCAACAAGCCAAAAGTACAAGAAGAGTTTTTACATCTATTAAATGCCCTGTTTGAGCAGAAAAAGCAGATTATTCTAACTTCTGATGTTCTGCCGAAGAATATTGATAAAATTGATACCGCAATTAAATCACGCTTAAGTGGTGGTATTAGTGCCACTATTGAGCCGCCGGAGCTGGAAACCCGTGTAGCAATTCTTCGCCAAAAAGCCTTAGAACGTGGTGCAGATTTACAAGAAGATGCGGCTTATTTGATGGGGCAAAAACTTCGCACCAATGTGCGTGAACTAGAAGGGGCATTAAACCGAGTGATTGCGTGGCAAAAACTCACGCTTCGCCCCATTACCGTTGATGCAGTACGTGAAACCTTACAAGACTTATTTGCCTCTTTCGATTACTTAATTACAATTGAAAATATTCAACGCATTGTGGCGGAATATTACGGCATTAAAGTGGCTGATATTAAATCCAAAAGCCGAGCGAGAAGTGTTGCTCGCCCTCGTCAAATAGCAATGGCGTTAGCAAAAGAACTCACTAACCATAGCTTGCCTGAAATTGGCAGAGAATTTGGCGGGCGAGATCACACCACCGTGTTACACGCTTGTAAAACCATTAATGAATTGCGTGATACCGAAAGCGGTATTCAAGAAGATTATATAAATTTAACGCGTAAATTATCATCTTAAGCTGTTAAGAATAAAGGAATGATTATGCAAATTACGATTACCAGAGACCAATTACTCAAGCCTTTGCAACAGGTATGTGGCGTGTTGAGCAGCCGCCCGACATTGCCTGTGATTAACAATATTTTATTAGAAATTGAAGGCGATCGTTTATCTTTAACCGGCACGGATTTAGAAGTTGAATTAACGACTCAAGCTCAGCTGCTACAAGCGGTCGATTTTGCAGGAAAATTTACTATTCCAGCCAAAAAATTCTTAGACATTAGCAAAAGTCTGCCTGATGATAGCGTTATTTCAGTAACGTTCGAAGAAGATAAAGCCATTATCAAAGCAGGTCGCAGCAAATTCAGCTTAGCAACTTTACCTGCCAGCGACTATCCAAATTTAATGGATTGGAAGCCTGAAGTGGACTTTTCTATTGAGCAGGCAACTCTTGCTCGTCTTATTGATGCAACACAATTTTCAATGGCAAACCAAGATGCACGTTATTTCTTAAATGGAATGAAGTTTGAAACAGAAGGCAATTTATTACGTACCGTTGCCACAGACGGACACCGTTTAGCCGTTTGCACAATGGTGCTAAATCAAGAGCTTTTAACCCATTCGGTTATCGTACCACGTAAAGCAGTGCTTGAGCTTTCACGTCTTGTATCTGCCAGCAATGAAGAAGTGCGTTTAGAGATTGGCTCAAGCAATATCCGTATTACAATGAACGGCATTGTCTTTACATCAAAATTAATTGACGGCAGATTCCCTGACTACCGCCGAGTTCTTCCTCGCAACGCAGATCGCATTTTAGAAGCGGATACTGAAACGTTAAAACGTGCATTAATACGTGCGGCTATTCTTTCAAACGAGAAATTCAGAGGCGTGCGTTTAACGCTAAGCAACAATCTACTTAAAATTACCGCCAATAACCCAGAGCAAGAAGAAGCAGAAGAAATTATTGATGTTGCCTACGACAGTCCGGAAATGGAAGTAGGCTTCAATGTCAGCTATGTGCTAGATGTACTCAATACGCTAAAATGCCAACGAGTACGCTTCAGTCTTGTGGATTCAAGCTCAAGTTGCTTAATTGAAGATTGCGATAACACTTCCGCAGAATATGTGATTATGCCGATGCGTTTGTAATACGAAAGAGCCCTATTAGAACAGGGCATTAGCGAAAAATAAAGCCTGATTTACATCAGGCTTTTTAGTTATAAATTATTCAAACGCACATCAATCAAAGTTTGTTCTTGAGGAGCTGCATTTGCTTTGGCTTGTTCATAAGCAGATTTTGCTGCCGGAATATCGCCTTTTGCTGCAAGAATATCACCTGTTAGGATTTGCTTACGTAATTCCCACGCTTTATCTTGAATTTGAGCAAGACTCGCAAGAGCTTCATCGTAAGATTTTAATTGGTAATCCACCTGTGCTAAACGGAAACGCACCACTGTTTGTAACGTGGAATCCGAGTGTGTTAAAGCCGATTGTAATGCAGCTCTTGCTACAGAAAAATCACCTTTTTCGACCGCTTGTTTTGCTGATTCTAACTGTGCAAATATCGCATAGCTTGAATCTTTATTATCTGCAATAAACTTCTCAACAAGCGGTTGATTTTTGCTTGGATTTTGCAAATAGCTTTCCATCACGCTTTGGTA
The DNA here is from genome assembly GCF_056854775.1 of Mannheimia sp. Classification (NCBI taxonomy): domain Bacteria; kingdom Pseudomonadati; phylum Pseudomonadota; class Gammaproteobacteria; order Pasteurellales; family Pasteurellaceae; genus Mannheimia; species Mannheimia sp. The sequence continues at coordinate 2,680 of NZ_JBXGGI010000151.1, read as the reverse complement.
TGAAGCAGAGGTTCTTTGTGCCGTTTCAAGTTGATGATTTTTCCAGAAGTTCCAGCCTGCAGTTGCAGCACAAGCTAAAATAATCGCGACTAAAATCGGCGTGCCATTCTCTTTGAACCAGTTTTTGGCATCTTCAAACTGCTGTTCTTCGGTTTTATTTAAATATTCGTTGCTCATTTTCTCTCCTAAAATCGTTTATTAAGCTCAGCAATCAGCTCTGATTGAGCAATAGTGATTTGCTCCGCACCTGAACGTAAGTCTTTAATCACAACTTGCTTTTCCGCCACTTCACTTTCGCCGATAACCAATGCGATCTTGGCTTCCACTTTATCAGCTCGTTTGAATTGTTTTTGGAATTTACCGCCTGAGCAGTGCGTCATTACACGCAGTTGCGGTAACTCACTACGAATTTGCTCGGCAAGTTGGAACGCATTAACGGTTGCCCCCTCGCCAGAGAATACCAAATAAACATCCACCGCTTTCGGTAAATCAATCTCTTTATTTACCTCTTGAACTAATAATACTAAACGCTCTAAGCCCATCGCAAAGCCTACGCCTTGAGTTGCGTGTCCGCCAAGTTGTTCAACTAAGCCATCATAACGACCACCGCCACAGACTGTGCCTTGCGAGCCTAACGCTGAAGTTACCCATTCAAATACAGTTTTATTGTAATAATCTAAACCACGTACCAATTTTGGGTTGATTTCATAAGTAATACCCATTGCATCAAGTAATGAACAGAGTTGTAAAAAATGCTCACGGCTGTCATCATCTAAATAATCAAGTAGTTTCGGTGCATCGTTTAGCACTTGTTGTAAGGCTTCGTTTTTAGTGTCTAAAATACGCAGCGGATTTTTTACCAAACGCTCTTTCTCTTCTTCACTCATTAAAGCGGTATGATTTTGTAAAAAATTTACCAATGCAGAACGGTAATTTGCACGAGCTTCTAACGAACCGATTGAGTTTAGTTGTAAAGAAACGTGCTGATCAATGCCTAATTCTTTCCACAAGCGAGCAGTTAAAATAATTAATTCTGCGTCAATTTCCGGATTCGGGATCCCAAACACTTCTACACCCGCTTGGTGGAATTGACGGTAACGCCCTTTTTGTGGACGTTCGTGGCGAAACATTGGTCCCATATACCATAAACGCTGTTCATTATTGTAGATCCAACCACGTTCAATCGCAGCACGCACGCAACCTGCTGTACCTTCAGGACGGAGCGTTAATTGCTCATCATTATCCCAAAAGGTGTACATTTCTTTTGAAACCACATCGGTAACTTCGCCAATCGCACGAGCAAATAAAGGTGTACTTTCCACAATCGGCATACGTACTTCTGAATAGCCATAACTTGCCAGCACATCACGTACTTTTTCTTCAACCCATTGCCATAATGGAGATTCTGTTGGAGAGCAATCGTTCATTCCACGAATTGCTTGAATTGTTTTTGCCACTATCTTGTTCCTATTTATTTACAATATCTATACGGTTATTTTGCTGTGCTACTCTAGCACGGATTTTAGCTTCTAATTGGTCGATTAATTTTGCATTATCAAAACGCTCTTTTTGACGAACACCATCTAAATAGAAGCCGCTCATTTTATTACTGCCGGTTACACCCAAATCGGAAATTAATGCCTCACCCGGTCCATTTACCACACAACCAATAATGGAAACATCCATCGGGGTAATAATATCTTCTAAACGCTGCTCTAGCTCATTTACCGTTGCAATCACATCAATTTCTTGGCGTGAGCAAGTCGGACAAGCAATAAAATTAATACCGCGTGAGCGAATACGCAGTGATTTTAAAATATCAAAGCCGACTTTGATCTCCTCAACCGGATCAGCCGCCAGTGAAATGCGTAGCGTATCGCCAATCCCTTCTGCCAAAAGTAAGCCTAAACCTACCGCAGATTTAACCGAGCCAGCTCTTGCTCCGCCCGCTTCTGTGATCCCTAAATGAAGAGGTTGCTCAATTTGTTTCGCAAGAAGTCGATAAGATTCGACCGCTAGGAACACATCTGAGGCTTTCACACTTACTTTGAATTGATCGAAGTTGAGACGATCGAGATGATCAACGTGGCGTAATGCCGATTCTAATAACGCTTGCGGCGTGGGTTCACCATATTTTTCTTGTAGATCTCGTTCAAGTGAGCCTGCATTTACGCCGATACGAATTGGAATATTTTTATCTCTCGCACAATCCACTACCGCCCGAATACGCTCTTCATTACCGATGTTACCCGGATTAATACGTAAACAATCTACACCATATTCCGCTACTTTTAACGCAATACGGTAGTCAAAATGAATATCTGCCACTAATGGCACATTGACTTGCTGTTTGATTACTTTAAAGGCTTCTGCCGCATCCATTGTTGGCACAGAAACACGTACAATATCCGCCCCCACACGCTCTAAAGACTTAATTTGAGCGACAGTTGCTTCCACATCGGTAGTGCGGGTATTTGTCATCGATTGTACCGAAATTGGAGCATCGCCCCCGACAGGCACATTACCAACATAGATTTTTTTCGATACCCGACGTTTAATTGGAGATTGATGTATCATATTTTTAAATAGTCATTAAAAGTTATAAAGCAGAAAACGCTCGTAAAATAAAAGTGCTAAGCAATTATTTTACGTGCGTTTTTATTCTTAAAAAATTATTGCA
>NZ_JBXGGI010000150.1:0-17700 GCF_056854775.1 Mannheimia sp. | reverse complement strand
CTCTTGTGAAGCTAATACTTGGTCTGATGATACTTCCCAAGTATTTAAAATTTTACCACGTAGAGGGAGAATGGCTTGATACTCTTTATCACGAGCCTGTTTTGCCGAACCGCCGGCAGAATCCCCTTCCACCAAGAAAAGCTCAGTGCGACTTAAATCTTGTGCGGTACAATCCGCTAATTTACCCGGCAGAGCCGGTCCGCTTACCAGCTTTTTACGCACCACTTTTTTCGCTGCACGCAAACGGCTCTGAGCGGAACTAATCGCCATTTCTGCGATCAATTTACCGGTTTGCACATTTTGATTTAACCACAAACTAAACGCATCTTTTAAAGTGTTATCCACATAGCTTGAGGCTTGGCGAGAAGATAAACGCTCTTTCGTCTGTCCTGCAAATTGTGGCTCTTGAATTTTGAGTGAAAGCACATAAGCACAACGGTTCCAAACATCGTCAGCGGTCAGTTTCACGCCTTTCGGCAACAGGTTGTGGATTTCGCAGAACTCCACCATCGCTTTAAGCAAGCCGTTACGTAAACCATTAACGTGCGTGCCACCTTGTGCAGTTGGAATAAGGTTTACATAACTCTCCGCCACTAACTCACCACCTTCAGGTAGCCAAGTTAAAGCCCAACTTACTGCTTCCGTTTCAGCGGTTACATCACCAATAAATGGTGGATTTGGCACGGTTTCATAGCCATTTAAGGCTTCGGTTAAATAATCGGATAAACCGTCTTCGTAGTACCAAGTTTCTTCGGTGTTATTGATTTTATCAATGAAATTAATGGTGAGTTTCGGGCAAAGTACCGCTTTGGCACGCAACAAATGACGTAAACGGCTCACCGAAAATCGAGGGCTATCAAAATATTTTGGGTTTGGATAAAAACGAACGGTTGTCCCGGTTTGCTTTTTCGGACAAGTGCCGATAACCGTCAGCTCTTCCACTTTTGCTCCGTTGGCAAATGCAATGGAATACACCTCACCGCCACGTTTAATTTGAATTTCCACACGCTCGGAAAGGGCATTTACCACCGAAATTCCCACACCATGCAGACCGCCGGAGAAGGTATAGTTTTTATTTGAAAATTTACCTCCCGCGTGCAGTTTCGTTAAAATAAGCTCAACGCCTGAAATTTTCTCAGTAGAGTGAATATCCACAGGCATTCCTCGCCCATTATCCACGACTTCTAATGAATTATCGCTATGGAGAATAACATCAATTTTATCGGCATAGCCCGATAATGCTTCGTCCACACTGTTATCAATCACCTCTTGTCCTAAATGGTTAGGACGCGTGGTATCGGTGTACATTCCCGGACGAAGCTGCACCGGCTCAAGATCTTTCAAAACGGTAATTTCATCCGCCCCATAGCGTTTTTCTGACATTATTCTTTCTCTTAGCTTATAAATAAAATAAGGCTGAATTTTAAGAAAATTTAGCCTGTTTTGCAAAGTTTTAGGAAAATTAGACCGCTTGTCGGCTCAATGATCTCTCAATCCATTCAAAATAGAACACTCAGGGCTATTGTTTCCACAACAAGTACGGCTCCAACTTCTGAGTAATTTAAGCATTTCGTTTAAGTCATTGATTTTTTGTTCCAGCTCCGCAATATGTTGATCGGTCAGCTGTTTTACCTCTCGACTGGTGCGATTTGGGTTGTCATTTAATTTCAATAAAGCGGTAATTTGAGCAAGTGAGAAGCCCACTTTTCTTGCATTACCGATAAAAAACAATCGATCTAAATCCGTTTCATTATAAAAGCGATAACCAGATTGTGTTCGACTTGGAGCAGGGAGCAGCCTTGCTTTTTCGTAGTCTCGAATTTGTTTGGTGGATAATCCTGTTTTTTCGGCGGCTTGGCTAATATTCATTTTTCCCTCTTGACTTTAACCTAAGGTTAAACTTTATTATACGCTTAAATAATTACTCAAAATAGGAGAAAATAATGACAATCAAATTACAACTAGACGGATTACATTGTAGCAACTGCGTAAAAAGTGTCGAAAAAGCCTTAAATGAAGTAGTAGGCGTAACGCAAGCCCTCGTAACCTTAGAAAATCAAACTGCGATAATCGAAGGCAATGTTGTAGCTGAAGATTTAATTGCAGCGATTGAAGATATTGGTTTTGAAGCGAAATTAGCGTGATGATAACCGAACAACAACTTTTAATTGACGGAATGCATTGTGCCGCCTGCGTTCGGCGAGTTGAAAAAGCGTTACTTAAAGTAGAAAACGTCAGTTTTGCCTCTGTTAATCTTGCCGATCAAACCGCTTTTGTGCAAGGAAACGCCCCTTCAGAAGCACTTATTGCCGCCGTTACTAAAATCGGTTTTGGGGCAGAGATATTGGAAAGTGAGGAAGAACGCAGAGCTAAGCAACAAGCTCAAACAAGACGCGTGCTAAACCATAAGCGTACACAATTTATTGTGGCTCTTGTTATTGGCTTTGTATTAGTCGTGTTTGGCTTTTACAAAGGTATGCAGATTACCGAAAACAACCGTTCACTTTGGTTGATTTGGTCTCTCATCACACTTGCTACAATGTATTTTTCAGGCAAATCGTTCTTTTTAGGAGCTTATAATGCTCTTAAAAATAAATCTGCCAATATGGATGTACTAATGGCAATAAGTACTGGCACGGCTTGGCTTTATTCACTTTGGCTTACGCTGTTTCCACAGTCGAATGCTCACGTCTATTTTGAAGCGAGTGTGATGATTATCGGCTTTATCAATTTAGGCAAATATCTTGAACTTAAAGCCAAACAACGCTCCTCCCTTGCATTGGAAAAATTGCTCGATCTCGCCCCGAAACAAGCGGTCATTTTTGAAGAAAATATTGCAAAAACCATTCCTGCGAAAGGCATTAAGCCTGCAATGCGAGTGCAAGCCTTAACGGGTGATCGTATTGCGGTTGATGGTATTTTAGCAAGCGGCTCAATTTGGGTTGATGAATCAATGCTTACAGGCGAAGCATTACCGATTGAGAAAAAAATAGGCGATAAAATCCGAGCCGGTACGCTGGTTCAAGATGGCTCAGGTATTTACATTGCCGAACAAGTTGGCTCTCAAACCGCTCTCGCCCGTGTAATTAATGCCGTTCGCCACGCACAAAGTAGCAAGCCTCCACTGGCTCAATTTGTCGATAAAGTCGCCGCTGTGTTTGTGCCTGTGGTGGTTTCTATCGCTTTACTTGCTGCCTTGATTTGGCTTCTTGTCGGGCAAGATTTCGCCTTTGTACTTTCCATTTTTACCACCGTATTAATCATTGCCTGCCCTTGTGCGTTGGGATTAGCCATTCCGCTTTCCACCATTGCGGGTGTAGCTCGTGCGGCAGAATTTGGCGTATTGGTCAGAAATATTCAAGCTTTACAAGCAGGGAGCGAAATTGATACTTTAGTTTTCGATAAAACCGGTACGCTTACCACCGGGCAAATGGAGGTTACGGAAGTTATTACGTTCAATGATTTTGATAAAAATCATTTGATTGCTCTTGCCAAAAGTTTAGAGCAACACGCCTCTCACCTTATTTCGAAGGCGATTGTAAAATTTGCGGAAAATCAGACCGCTTGCGAGGTAAGTGAAATTCAAGTGGAGAAAGGATTAGGCATTCAAGGCAAAGTGGGAGAAGATAAAATTAAAATCGGCAATGCCGTATTTGTAAATTTTTTGGAAAAAACCACCGCTTGTACTGCCACACTTATTTATGTTGCAGTTAATGATGAAGTTGTTGGTAGAATTTCGGTGCAAGACCAACTGCGTCCTGAAGCCAAATCTACAATCCAACAGTTCCAAGCTGAAGGTTATCAATGCTTGATGCTTACAGGCGATCGCCAAGAAACGGCTGACTATTTTGCTAAAGAGTTGGGCTTAAATGGCGTGATTGCTGAAGTATTACCGGAGCAAAAAGCCGAAAAAATTCGTCAGTTGCAGGCTGAAGGGAAAAAAGTCGCAATGATTGGCGATGGCATTAACGATGCTCCGGCTCTCGCCCAAGCGAATGTGGGTATTGCAATGCACAATGGCTCGGATATTGCGGTGGAAACTGCCGATCTTTCCCTAATGAAAAGCGGATTAGAGCCGGTGAGCCAAATCTTCCCTTTCTCAAAACGTGTGCTACAAAATATGAAACAGAGCTTGCTTGGTGCTTTTTTCTACAATATTGTTGCGATTCCTGTCGCTGCGGGAGTGCTTTATCCGTTTACCGGTTGGTTACTCAACCCGATGATTGCTGCGATTGCGATGACATTGTCCTCTATTACGGTAGTGCTGAATAGCCAAAGATTGTTGAAATAATTCAAGCGGTTGAATTTGCAAAAAAATTTACAAATTCAACCGCTTGCCTTAATTAATCTGCCAAAAACAGGGGACCTAATGCCGTTTTCGGAATACCGAAACGTTCCGGATAATGCACTTCTACCAAATACAAACCTTCTGCTTTGGCTGTGGGAGCGGCTTTTTCTCTATCTCGTTGCTCTAGCACCCACTTTGCCCATTCTACCGGCTGTCTGCCCTGCCCGATTTCAAGCAAAGTGCCGACAATATTTCTGACCATATGATGCACAAAAGCATTGGCTTGAATATCAACAATCACGTAATTGCCTTGACGGGAAACATTTAAATGGTGGATATTTCGCCACGGCGTGTTTGATTGGCATTTCGCCGCACGGAAAGAGGAAAAATCGTTTTCACCCAATAAAAACTGCCCTGCTTGGTGCATTTTGCTTTCATCAAGAGGGAAATGAAAATGGGTTACGCCTTTTGGAAGAATGGCTGAACGCAATTTGCTGTTATAAATAATATAACGATAACGGCGAGCAGTGGCACTAAAACGGGCGTGGAAATCCTCACTGACTTCCACCGCCCATTTCACCGCAATATCATCCGGCAAATGAGCATTAGTGCCGAAACACCAGCTTTGCAGCGGTCGTTCAACTTCTGTTTCAAAATGCACGACCTGCCCTGTGCCGTGTACGCCGGCATCGGTTCTGCCGGCACAAAACACTTCCACCGGCGAATTTGCTACAACCGATAAGGCTTGTTCTAGTTTTTGCTGTACGCTTTCCACCGTCTCTTGCTTCTGCCAGCCAAAATAGCGGCTGCCGTCATATTCAACGCCTAATGCGATTTTCATTATAATATCCAATAAGCAAGCGGTAGAATTTTTGCAAAATTTTGCAAAAATCTTACCGCTTATAATACAAAATTATTTATTTAATAAGCCTAAAAACTCTTTGCGGGTTTCTCTATCTTCTAAGAACACGCCACCAAATGCAGAGGTAACAGTATAGCTATTAGTATCTTTTACGCCACGACATTTCACACAAAAGTGCGTTGCTTTCACATATACCGCCACATCATCGGTTTCCAAAATAGTTTGGAAAGCAGTTAGAATTTGCTCGGTAAAACGCTCTTGCACCTGTGGACGTTGAGCGAAAAACTGCACAACACGGTTGATTTTTGAAAGACCAATCACCCATTTTTTCGGGTAATAGGCAACAGCAACTTTGCCATCAATAGTTACAAAATGATGCTCGCAAGTTGAGGTAAGGGTAATATCATCAACTAACACCATCTCGCTGACTTTCATTCGGTTCTCAATGTTGGTGATTTTCGGGAAAGTCGTGTAATCTAAACCGCTAAAAATCTCGTCCACATACATTTTCGCCAAACGATGAGGGGTTTCTTCTAAGCTGTCATCGGTTAAATCTAAACCAAGCAATTCCAATACGGCTTGCATATGTTGCTGAATTTCCGCTCGGCGGCTGTCTTTATCTTTTTGATGTGCAACAGTTGGCGTTTCAATGCCTTTTGCCAATAAAGCTTGGCGAACTTTTTGGGCTTCAGGCGAAAGTTGATTTTCTGCACTATTTAATTCGGGCGAGATCGTTGTCATTGGTTTTCCTCTCAAATATAAGCTGGAAATTCTAACAAATTGACATCAAAAAAAATAGCTCTAAAATGGGCTATTTCAGCCATCACTATTTTCTAAACTATGCAAAATATTCAGTATCTTTTTAATGCCGATCTTATTCCTGAAGAGCAGGCAGAATTTGTGCAATCTTTATTAAATTGCAAAACGTTTGAAAATTCTGACCGCTTGTTAGGCTTTTCTAAAGGGCGTGGCACAACGTGCTTTTTAAACACCGTGCCGGAGCTCGGCATTAATGTGGTACTACGCCATTATTATCGTGGTGGTTTGTTTGGAAAATTCATTAAAGATAGCTATGTTTTTACCCGTTTTGAAAATACCCGTGCTTATAAAGAATTTTTCTTGTTACAACAAATGTTAGCTTGGGGATTGCCCGTACCTCGTCCTGTTGCAATTAAAGTAGAAAAAACACTTTGCTGCTATCGTGCTGACATTATGCTGGAAAAACTAGAGAATACGCAGGATTTAAGCAAGATCTTGCAATCTCAAGCTCTCTCAAATGAGCAATATGAACAGATCGGCAAACTCATTCGTCGTTTGCATAACCATCAAGTCCATCATTCTGATTTGAATATTCATAATATTTTACTCGGTAATGAGGGGAGATTTTGGCTGATTGATTTTGACAAATGTGGTATTGAGCAAGGTGAAAGTTGGAAACAAAGCAATTTAGATAGACTGTTGCGTTCGTTCAAAAAAGAACAAACTCGGTTGAATATTCTATTTAATGAAGAAAATTGGCAAGCTGTTTTGAAAGGATACTCTGCCCGATAAAAATATACCGCCTGAAGATCATTACAGCTGCAAGCGGTATATTTTCCATTTATTTTTGCAAAATTATTTCACTTCACGGATCATAATTTCAGACGGAATAACACTCCCTTGCCAGTAAAGCTCAGCCGCTACTTTTTCAGCCAATGCTAAATAGGCTTGGCTGATTTCGTGTTCCGGTGCTGCGACAACCGTTGGCACACCGCTATCTAAATCTTCACGCAAGCGAATGTGTAATGGTAGTTGAGCAAGTACTTGCGTACCGTATTTTTGTGCGATTTTATCCGCCCCACCTGTGCCAAAAATCGCCTCAGAGTGTCCGCAATTTGAGCAAATGTGCATTGACATATTTTCAATCACCCCCAACACCGGCACAGAGACTTTTTCAAACATTGAAATGCCTTTTACCGCATCTAATAATGCAATATCTTGTGGTGTGGTAACTACCACTGCACCTGTTACAGGGATTTGTTGTGAAAGCGTAAGCTGAATATCCCCCGTACCCGGTGGCATATCAATCACCAAATAATCTAATTCATTCCACCACGTTTCATTTAACAATTGGCTTAATGCACTACTTGCCATCGGTCCACGCCAAATGGTAGCGTTATCCTCTTCCATCAAATAACCAATTGAGTTTGATTGCAAACCGTGAGCTGTAATTGGTGTGATATGTTTGTTATCCGGTGAAGTCGGGCGTTGATCTTTCGCACCAAGCATATGCGGAATAGACGGACCGTAAATATCCGCATCTAAAATCCCTACCTTTGCCCCTTGTGCTTGCAACGCTAACGCAAGATTTACCGAAGTGGTTGATTTACCCACTCCGCCTTTACCGGAGGTTACCGCAATAATATTTTTTACTCCATTTACCGCAGGGTGCTTGTTAGCACGTTTTAAGGTGGCAATTTGGTAATTTAAGACCCATTTTACACCGCTTGCAGCCGTTGCTTGCTTCAGTTTTTCTTCAGTTTCTGCTTTTAATGCTGCAAAACCGCTGTTCCACGCAAAAGGCATTGTTATTTCAATGCGTAAAATGCCTCCACCTAATTCTGCTTTTTTGAAAGCATTAAGGGCAACGAGATCTTTTTGCAATGTCGGGTGAGCAAATTGTTGTAAAATATTTTTAATTTCAACAAGTTGCAGTTCGGTTAATTGGTTCATTGTTTATCCTTTTGTTCTGAAATACGTTTTAAATCCTTGCTATAAATTACTTCGCTATCGTTACTTAAATCAATACCCCAAAGGGAGGAAACTACGCCTATTCTGTGTTGATACTGAAATAACGGTAATACTGCAACATCGTTATAAAGCTGGTCATTGATCTCGTTAATCAATAGTGAGCGTTGCTCTTGGTTTAGCGTTTCTGCTTGTAATTGATTTAACTTTTCATCAACTAAATCGTTTTTATAACCGGAGTGATTATCCGGGCTTGCTGAATGAAATTTCTGTAAAAAGATGAGCGGATCAGGATAATCTGCACACCAGCCGGAGCGTATTAGCTGATAATCTTTCTGCTCGCGTAATTGATTAGCCGTCTGCCAATCCACCGGTTTCGGCGTAATATTAAACAGTTCTGATTGTGATAATGTGCGAGTAATCTGGTTTGCAATATCGCTATTCATCTCACTATCATCATATAACAGAGCAAGTTTTAAAGGATTATGCAAACTCACACCGGCTTTCATTAACAGTTGCTCAATAATGATTGGCTGCCATTGTCTTTCTCGATCTTTTACTAAGTTATGTGGAATAACCGACTGGCTTTGAATACCGTGATCGTACCCAATATTTGCCGAAGCTACCATCGATCTTAATGCTTCGCGAACTTCTTTCTTACTGAGCTGCTCGTCATTAAAATTAAATTCATAATAATATGAACATAAACGAGGGAGCTTAACGATATTAGTTTTCTGGCTTGATAGTGGATTTTCCACAATATCAAACGGCGAATAATTTTGGATAGTCGTAATTAAATTGTACTCGACGGTTTGAAACGGTACATTTTCAGAACGAGCTTGTAGCAGGAGTTTTTTATCTGCTATTTGTTTGATTTGGTAAGCCGCATTGCTGACAAAACCGGCAGAATCAGGATCTTTTCCTTGATAAGTCGGTAACAATGCAACGTGTGCCAACATTGCCGGTAATTGACGATTTGGCTGGCTAAGGCGAATTTGTAGAGTATGGTCATTTAATGCACTAACACCCAGCTCCGAAGCCGGTTTTTGCTGTTCTGTAATCGCTTTAGCATTTTCAATACCCATATAAACCAGATATTTTGCCAATAAAGAATGATTGGTCGGGTCAATCAAACGTTGCCAGCTCGCGACAAAATCTTGTGCAGTAACAGCTTTACCGTTCGACCAAGCGGCTTTATCGTCTAAAATAAATAACCACGACTTTTCATCTTCAGTAAACCAATTTTGTGCAATGGCTGGCACAACATCACCTTTTACGTTGTATGCCATCAACCCTACCAATAAATCTCGTAGCGGTGCAGCATCAGCCGATACCTTTACTTTATGCGGATCGAGCTGGAAAACCGCAGAATAGATAGCTCGTTTAAGCTCCGTGCTACTTGGCTGATTTTCAATAGGCGGCTGAGAAATCGGTTTCGGGCTATTTAATTTATCACAAGAGGTGAGCAGTAACACGCAAGCGGTCATTTTTGCAAATCTTTTTGCAATTTTAACCGCTTGTAACAATTTCAACATAAGCATCTCGCCAAAATAAGTTATTTAACAAGAAGTGCAGGGAACAATGTTGTCAAACCTGCCACAATAATTTCAATACCAAGAGCCATTAGAATTAACCCCATAATACGGGTAACCACATTTGAGCCTGTTTTGCCTAATTTTTTAACTAACGGAGCTGAGTAACGAAATAAGATATAACAAATTAATGCAAAAATAATGATGGCAATACTAAAGCCGACATAGTCTTCCCAAGCGTGATAACGCGTTCCCCATACAATGGTTGAGCCTATTGCTCCCGGTCCCGCCATAATTGGCATTGCAAGTGGCACAACACCAATATTTTCATATTCGGTAATATCTTCGTTTTTCTCTTCTTTATTTTGCTTGTGTTCACCGAGCTTACCGCTAATCATCGTCATTGCTATGCTGACAATCAAAATACCACCTGCAACTCTAAAAGAACTAAGTGAAATACTAAAGGCATTTAGAATGAGATTTCCAAAATAAAGGCTGACTAATAAAATCACACCAATAGAAACGGCAGTAATAAGACTGGTGCGGTTTCGCTCCCCTTCATATTGGTGGGCTGTCATACTGAAGAAAATAGGTAAAGAACCAAAGGGATTAACAATAGCAAACAACCCAATGAAGAATTGGAGGTAGATGGCAAAATTAATGACGATTTCCACAAACACTTTCTCAAATAACGATATTTCAGCCGTATTATATAGGAAAAGCACCCGGTCTTAAACAAGACCGAGTGCTTTTTTACTTAATCAAAACTTAAACTATCGTGATGAGTTTTGTTGCATAAACTCGTCATTAATTTCTACAGAGGCTTTTGCTCGAAGGGCTTTTAATAGCTCATTACGCAACATTAGTTGGTTAGCTTGCTCAAATTGTGGAGCAAGAGCTTTAAATTGTTCCGTATTCCCCTCTACAATTTTATCCAATGCTACAATCACAACATCACCTTTTTGGTTACGTGCAATTTGGTAAGCCGGTTTATTTTGCTCTTGTTTCATTGCAAACACTGTTTGAGCTAAGGCAGGATTTTCCACCTCTGACTGCATATAAACTAATGTTTGTGGAGCATTAAATTTCACCTCAGCTGATTTGCCTTCATTTAACGCTTTTACGTTTTCTTCTGCTTTAGCTAATAATACTTTCTCCGCTTTCTCTGCTGTCACAAAGTTTTCAACCGCCGATTTTGCTTCTTCTAACGTTTGTAGGCGTTCTGCTTCGTACTCACTCACACGCACAAATAATGTTTGTGGGGCGGTATCTGTACCGATATCTAACGCATCAGAGTTTTGTTTATTTTGGCGTAGCTCGCCTTCAAATAACGCTTTTAATACTTTCTCATTCTGTAATGCAGCCGGTACATTTGCACGAGTAAATTGTTCGGTTTTTTGAACTTTCACATTACCGGCTTTTGCGACTTCTTCCAGTGAAGAATTATTTTCAAAAGCTCTATTAGCCATTTCACGAGCGATATTTGAATATTCGGTTAATACTAACTCTTGACGAATCGTTTGAGCAATTTTGTCTTTCACTTGAGCTAACTCAATTGCTTGCTCAGGCTTGCGTTCTAACACTTTGATAATATGGTAAGCATTATCCACTTTAACCGGATTACTTACTTGCCCTGCCTCTAAATTTGCTACCGCATCTTCAAATGCTTTCGGGAAAGTACCTGCTTTTGCCCAGCCTAAATCACCGCCGTTATTAGCTGATAATGTATCTGCTGATTTTGCTTTTGCAGCAGTGGCAAAATCTGCACCGTTTTTAAGTTCTTGCTCAACTGCTTGAGCCTCTGTTTCTGTTGCGACTTGAATATGAGCTAAATGTGCTTCACCTTTAGTAACATAATCGCCTTTATTGCGATCATAATAGGTTTGAATTTGCTCATCAGTAATATCTATTTTGCTCTCAACATCTTTTGGTGAAAAAGCTACATATTCAACCGTTAATTTCTCAGGTGCTAATAACTTGGTTTTATTCGCATCATAGTAGGTCTGTAATTCTTCTTGTGAAGCGGTCTGATTTTCCATTTCTTTTGCAATTGAAAACTCAGCTAAACGCACTTCACGTTGTTGTAGCAATAATTTTGCTAAGGTTTCTTGCTGTGCCGGCACAGTAAAATCACTACTTACGATCCCTTCTTGAATTTGGGATTGCAACATACCCTCGTGTACAATTGCTGCATAAGCATCAGGGCTTAAATTATTGTGGCGTAAGGTTTGTTGATATAATTCATTACTAAATTTGCCATCTTGTTGGAACATTTGGCTGTTTACGATTTCAGATTTAATTTGTTCCGCACTCACGCCTAATTTTAGATCTTTTGCATATTGGCGTAACAATTCTTCATCAATCAAGCTATTTAGCACTGATTGATTAAATTGTTTTGCATATTCAGGGTTATCCATTAAATCCCAAAAACGGCTGCCCATTTCGGTATTTAAAACATTTTGCTGACGATTAACCGCATTATTAAAAAGCTGTTGGCTAATTTCTTCGCCATTCACTTTAGCCACAGAATTATCTGTCGCCATTAAACCAGAACCCACTCCACCAATAACAAATGAAAGTGTGATTAAGGCAAAAATAATTTTAAACACAGGTCCTTTTGACCGCTCGTGCATTGATTCAATCATTTAAAAATTCCTAATACTTAAAACATAAAAAATTGCTATTGATTATACTCTTTCTCACATTAGAAATAAATTGCAAATTTTTATTGAAATTTAGCCGCTTTCTCTTTAAAATTCGCAATTCCTGTCATAGCTGAGTTAGAGATCGGCTATTGATGTATTATCAACCCTTAACAAAAAGGAAATAAAAATGTCTCTAAGCGTAGAAGCAAAAGCAAAAATCGTTGCTGAATTTGGTCGTGATGCAAAAGATACCGGTTCTTCAGAAGTTCAAATTGCATTATTAACTGCACAAATCAACCACTTACAAGCACACTTTGCTGAGCACAAAAAAGATCACCACGGTCGTCGTGGTTTATTACGTATGGTTTCACGCCGTCGTAAATTATTAGACTACTTAAAACGTACTGATCTTGCTAAATATTCAGAAACTATCGCACGTTTAGGTTTACGTCGCTAATTTCAAATATTGAATATGAGAGCCGAGCTGAAAAGTTCGGCTTTTTTATAAATTTTATTCGAGGAAAAATTATGGCATTTGCATCATTATTTACTTTATTAGATGATATTGCTGCTGTTCTTGATGATGTGTCTATTATGACTAAAATGGCTGCAAAGAAAACCGCTGGTGTAATTGGCGATGATCTTGCCTTAAATGCCAATCAAGTGAGCGGAAAAAATGTAACCCCAGAGCGTGAATTGCCGATTGTTTGGGAAGTTGCCAAAGGATCATTTATTAACAAAGTGATCTTAATTCCCGTTGCATTGCTTTTATCATTCTTTCTGCCGCAATTAATTGTTCCATTATTAATGATTGGTGGAGCTTATTTATGTTTTGAAGGTGTGGAAAAATTACTTCATCACGTCTTCCATAAAGGCGAAGACAACCCTAAAGAAGAACTTTCGGAAAAAGATAAAATCAGAGGAGCTATTCGTACCGATTTTATTTTATCTGCAGAAATTATTATTATTGCTTTAGGAGTGCTACAAGATTCATCTACTCTGACCAAAATTTTATCGCTTTCTGCTATTGGAATCGGTATTACAGTGTTTGTGTATGGTTTGGTTGCATTAATTGTAAAATTAGATGATATCGGCTTATGGCTTATTCAGAAAAAAAGTGCATTCTCACAAGCGGTCGGAAAAGGCTTATTATTTACAATGCCTTGGTTTATGAAAGGACTTTCTGTTATCGGAACTAACGCAATGTTTTTAGTAGGTGGTGGCATCTTTACCCATAATTTACCAATAATTCATCATTTCGTCGAAACATTAAATATCAATCCTAATTTTTTATTCTTGGTTGATTTAGTGGTTGGTATCATTGTCGGCACTATTGCTTGTTTAATTATCTTACCTCTTATAAAAGTATTTTCTAAAAAGAAAGCACACTAAAATTTAAAAGCGTTGGTTCTCAAAACCAACGCTTTATGTTTAAATTGCTTTGGCAAAATATAAATCAATTTTACTCAATTCTGCCATTTTATTAATGTAGTCTAATACTTTTGCTGGAAATTTAATGTATTTCACACAAGTTAAATTTCTAAGCATTGGTAATACGATAATATCTTCCAGAGATAACTCGCCATTCAATGCTTTCTCTGATTTAATCAGATCTGATAATTCATCAATTAATGGCTGAACAGTAGCAATGTATTTGTCTGTTTCGGCTAAATTCTGTGCAAAATCACCGATACTTTCTGTTTTCTTCTTCACAAAATAGTCAATTGCACTTTGTTTTTCAAATTCGGCTAAGTCTAATTTTACGAAACGAGGGAGTAATAAATGATTATAAACTTTCGATAATTTGCTAACCCATTGTTCAATTTCCGGTCGAATGTTATCTGTAATCATCGGATTGCTGTAATGCGTATCGACATAACGTACAATATCTAAACTTTCAGGCATTGCAGTGCCATCTTCTTTCACTAAAATCGGCACAACTTTTTTACCTACTAAGCCAATAGGTGTTGCTTCATCATCATTTGCAATCATTACCAATTCCACCGGTAAATCTTTTAATCCAAAAACCATTCTAGCCCTTGCACAATATGGGCAGTGATCGTAAACGTATAATTTCATAACAACTCCGTTGAAAAGGGAAATACAAAAATAGCAGGGAAAACCTGCTATTTTTAACATTATAATGGTTTCACATTATCTACATTTTCAGGTAACGCGAGAACCTCATCTGGCTTAGGTAAAACGTCCATATTTACTTGTTTGAGGTTCTCCTCACGGATACGATTTGCAAGTATATGGTCATTTGTTTGTTCTGCAACGTGCAATGCCATAATACGGTCGTCAGGCTGACATTCATCGTGGGCTAATAACAACTCAAACTGCGTTTTCGCTTTTGCATATTCACTGTTACGCGTGTAAACATAACCTAAAGCTCTTGCATAATCATCTGTATATTTAATATTCGCTTTATCGGCACGTTTAGTTAATACTTTCACTAATTTGCTGTCAGAAGCCACTTGTAGGCGAGTTAATTGTACGAATAATCCGTGTAATTGCTCATCTTCAAATTTTTTCAAGGTTTCTAACGCAATTTCTTCTGCTGATTGATGATCATCACTGTCAATTAAGCGTTTAATCACACCAACACGGCTGTAAACCGATTTACGACGGCGATTTGGCTGATTTTCCCACCAAGTGAGTAGACCTTCTTGCCCTTCTTCTTGTAAGCGTTCATCTTGTAAACCATCATCAACAAAATGTTCTAATTCCGCATACTCTACAGGTGTTAAGAAATTACGTTGCCCTATTTCTGATAATAAGCGATCTAAAGCGATATAGGCTTTTGATTCTCTGTAGATTTGAACTGCTAAACGTAGTACTTCATCATTATGCGGAGCTAACTCTAATAAGCTATCAATCGCAGTACGAGCAGCCGGTAGTTTACCTTGCTGTAATAAGATTTTGGTGCGAGCCAACTCAATCGCAACATTATTTGGTCCTGCAATTTCAGTGGCTTTAATTAAATATTTATTCGCCGCTAAATCATCACCATTTTGTTGAGCAGCTTCAGCTGCTTTAATCAGGTTCAGTACAGGCTCATCTGCGTGTTTGGCATTTTTACTAAATAGCTTCTCTGCTTTAGAGTAGTTACCTTCACTCATACGCATTAAGCCTTCAAGGGTTTCTTGCTGAGCTTTTTTATGCTTACGTGTTGAGAACCAATTATAAGCACCGCTACTCATACGACAAATTTTAGTAAAAATCCATTCAAGCAGATAAACTACCGCCATCGTAACTACAAAGAACACCACAAGCATTACAATGCTCATTTCAATAACTGTAGTTGCCGTTTCAATTCTGACGTAACCTTGATTTCCTGAAATATAAGGTCCTGCAATTAAGCCTGCCAATAATAAAAGCATTAAAAAGAGCGTTCTAAACATAATTTAATTCTCCTTTTATTCTTATTGTGCGGAAGGAGTTGGCTGTTCAGAAACTTCCTCTGATTTAGCCGCTTCTGTTTCTGCAGGTTTCCCAGACTCTGTCTGTTCTTGCTTCACAGGTTCTACTTGCTCCAATTCTTTCTCAGCTTTAATTTCTACTTTCTCAATTTGTTGAGGTGTTTTATTAATTTGCTGAGATAATACTTTCAAACTTTGTAATGAATCCGGAGCATCAACATAAATAGTTTGTTCTGCTAAATCATCAACTTCTTTCAAGAAATTTTGTACATTTTCATTCGAAGTATCAAAATAACTTCTTACCCAAGAACCCACTGTTTGTAGTGATTTTTTATAGAATTCACTTTGCTGGCGAGGAATTGCTAAAATCGCAATTTGTAAACGTAAACGGATATTTTCACGCAAGTAAATTTCCTGGTTAGGGGCAACAAAAGCTTTTTCATCAGCAACGTTACGTTTAGAAACACGAATAAAATGATCTAAGAATGAACTTGCACTTTTCTCTAAGTTTTTCTCCCAATCAGCAATCGAATCACTGACTTGACCTTCTGCAATAGCAGCTTGCGATTGTTCACTTTCTAAAATCGGTAAATCATCTAATCGATTAGTTAAATTTGCCACACGCTGCATTAACGCATTTTGATCAATGTTGTTGATGCTATTTAACGTATTTAAATCAGCCTTGATTGCTTCACGCACATTTGTTGCATTCGGTACTTGAGTTAAAACTTGATCAGCCTCTAACAACAGATTTTTCGCTGTATCAATATCATTATCCAAAACCACTTTACGAGCAGCATTGTTTAATAGGAAATCGGCTTCTGATAATAGCCAGAAGGTTTTATCCGAACCCGAAGAATTATTTAATTTTTGCAATTGTAGCTGTAAACCACTAATTTGTTGAGTATAACCACTTTGTGCGTTTTCAAGCTCTTTAATACGATCTAACGCTTTTTGATAATGAGTTGAAAGCTCTGCAATTTGAGCTTTTTCATTATCAAAATTTGGCATTTCAACTGCAGTTTGGGCTGATGCTTGCTGATTTGCTTTAGTTGATAAGGCTTGAATTTGGGCTTCCACCTCATCAAATTTTTTATTTGCCATAAAATGACCAGCACCACCCACAGCAAGTGCCACTAACAAGGCTAATAAAGCCAAACCTTTTCCGCCCGACTTCTGAACAATCACTTTTTCTTCAGCTGTGATTTTTTCCTCTGCCGGAATACTCTCTTTTAGCGGTGCTTCTTTTTCTTCAATAATAGTCTCGTTCAAAATATCTTCCTCAATCTCATTTTTTGCAAAAGATTGTGTAGAATTGACCGCTTGTTGGTTTTCTACTACAACATCCTCTGTCGTATTTTCTACTTTTTCAGGTACTTTTCTTGATTTTGACATACTCGCCCACCTTAGTTAGATTTGTCAATTTTAAATAATAAGGTATCCATCAACGTTACATAATCGGCTCTATCCGATACAAAAATTTTATCTGATTGCCACCCCATCTGCTTAGCAATTTTGCCAATACGCTGGCTTACTACCACAAGATTACACTCAAATAGCCATTCTCGGCAATTTTCATTTGTTTGTTCATATAGGCTTTTTAAAATTTCACTGCTGGTAATCACAATAGTATTCACACCTAAACGCTTACAAACACTAATTTTTTCCGGAATATCTACCGTAACAGGTTCTCTACGATAACATTCCAAATATTGAATGCTTGCCCCACGCAACATCGCAGTTTCAGCTAACAACTCACGCCCGGAATTTGCCCGTAAAATCAAAATCGTTTTATCGGTTAAATCTTGCATATCCGGCAATGCTAACACACCTTCACTATTTTCTGATTCTAGCGGATAAATAACCGCTTGTTCAGCTTTTTCGGTAAAATATTTTGCCGTTCGTTGTCCTACCGCAAAATATTTTAAATCCGAACGAAAGTGGAACCCTGTATCCGTTAATGTTTTCACTGCATAATCCACTGCATTTGGCGAAACCACAAAAACATAATCGCCCGATTTAAGACGAGACAGTACAGAAGGCAATAGCGGTAATTCACTGCCTGCCTCAATCGTAAATAACGGCTGATGTACGGCAAAAATTTGTCGTTCATTGAGCATATCGACCAATTCTTGCCCTCGATTATCAGGGCGTGTTACAAGTACATTCATTTTATTTGATAGGATTATCGCTATAAACTTCGGCTAAAATTTTATCTGCACCT
>NZ_JBXGGI010000149.1:0-64685 GCF_056854775.1 Mannheimia sp. | reverse complement strand
TGGCATTCATTCTATTTCCTTTTATTTATATTGCTATTCTTATTTGCAAAAATTAATGCTTTTTTAACCGCTTGTTACTAAGGCAAAATATCTCTCAAAATCGGATTTTGTAGCGAAATCAAAGTTTCTGTTGATTGAATTTCATCAATAGATTGAATTTTGCCCGCTAAAACCGAATGCAATTCTTCAATAGTGTGAGTCATCACTTTAATAAAAATCGAATAATTACCTGTTGTGTAATATGCCTCCACTACTTCATCAAACTCGTTAAGTTTCGCGATTACTTTATCGTAATCTTTTGCCGATTTGAGAATAATTCCTATAAAACAACACACATCATAGCCCAATTTCTGTTCATTGACTACAATTTTTGTTGATTGAATAACCCCTGCTTGTCGCATTTTTTCAACCCGAACGTGGATAGTTGCCGCACTTACGCCAAAATCTTTCGCCATTTCTGCATAAGGTATGCGGGCATCTTTAATTAAACAGCGTAAAATTTGCTGATCGAGTTTATCAATTTCTAATTTCACTTTGTTTTTATTGTGCATTTTTCCTCCTCAAAATCCATTTATTTAGATTTTATCTAAAATAACTTAACTTATTTTAAACTAAATTTAATACATTTGCTTTTTTATTTGATAAATATTGCATTTTTAACAGAATTCTTTAAATTAGCAACTGTTCATATTTCATATTCATTAGGAAAGCAATAAAAATGAAAAAATCATTCATCTTACAACAACAAGAAATCAGTTTTGTTAAAAACACCTTTACGCAATATTTAATCGACAAACTAGGCATTGTGGAAGTACAAGGTCCAATCTTGAGCGAAGTCGGTAACGGTATGCAAGATAACCTTTCCGGTATCGAAAAAGCAGTAAAAGTAAACGTAAAATGTATTCCAAACGCCACCTATGAAGTGGTTCACTCTCTTGCTAAATGGAAACGCCATACATTAGCTCGTTTTGGTTTTAAAGAAGGTGAAGGCTTATTCGTGCATATGAAAGCGTTGCGTCCGGACGAAGATTCATTAGACCGCACGCACTCGGTGTATGTGGATCAATGGGACTGGGAAAAAGTGATTCCTGAAGGTCGCCGTGATTTTGCGTTCTTAAAAGAGACCGTGAACGAAATCTACAAAGCGATTCGTTTAACTGAATTAGCAGTGGAAGCTCGTTTCGATATTCCATCAGTTTTACCAAAACAAATTACCTTTGTGCATAGCGAAGATTTAGTGCAACGCTACCCAAATATGACAGGCAAAGAGCGTGAAAATGCGATTTGTAAAGAGTGCGGTGCAGTGTTCTTAATCGGTATCGGCGGCAAATTATCAGACGGCAAACCACACGACGGTCGAGCACCGGACTATGATGACTGGACAACCGAATCCGAGCAAGGTTATAAAGGCTTAAACGGCGATATTTTAGTGTGGAACGAAGAATTAGGCACAGCGTTCGAGCTTTCTTCAATGGGTATTCGTGTGGACGAAAAAGCATTACGTTTACAAGTAGCAATTACCGGCGATGAAGACCGTTTAGAAATGGATTGGCACAAAGATTTATTGGCTGGCAAGTTACCACTTTCTATCGGTGGTGGTATCGGTCAATCACGCCTAGTAATGTTCTTGTTACACAAAAAACACATTGGTGAAGTGCAATCTAGCGTATGGCCAAAAGCGGTGTTTGAAGAGTTTGAAAATATTCTTTAATCATAAAAAAGCGAACCTTCTGGTTCGCTTTATTTTTTCTACAAGCGGTCTGTTTTTGCAAAAAATTTACCGTTTTTGACCGCTTGTAAGTCTACAAAAATTATTGCTTCTCGCCTGCTACGCCAAAAACAGTACCTCCCTCGCTATCACCATATTTTTCAGCAGTTGTCTTATTTGTTGTTATTCCACCTTCAAATTGTTTATAAAGATAGGTCTCACCAGCGATAGCTTGTGCATTTTCACCGTAAAAACCTAATTCGTACTTACCTGAAATACCACCTGAAGCAGAAGCATTTGCTTTAATCATACCATCAACAATATTACCTTTTTCCAACTGGATTGTTGGAATAGCAGTATTATTAAATTGAGAGAGAGAACCAACCCCTGTTTTCTCAGTAAAATTAACTTTGTAATTCAATGTTCCTACATTATCCGAGTTAAATGCTTTGCCAACATAAGTTACTTCGCCAGATGTAGGAAGATTTGTAGTTCTTACCCCTTCAATTCGGTTAACTCTAAACCTTCTTTGTTCTGTTGTATCTTCATTCCAAAATGCACTAATATCACGCCCAACAACGGTTACACTTGGGGTAAGATAAATATAGTGATTACCAACAAAAATACCGTCTAAATTTTCTGCAGACATACTAATGAAAGCGTGTTTACTTAACCCTTTTGGTAAAGATAAACCTGTGTGATCAATCCAAGAATAATTTCTTCCTTGTTCTTTGGTAATTTCAGCTGCTTTTTGTACTATTTCTTTTATTAAAGCCGTTTTATTTTTTAATGCAAGCTCAGCCGCTTCTTTTTCTTGTTTTGCTGTTGCTAACTGCTCAGCTGTACTATTTTTATCCGCTTGAGCCTTTGCTAAATTTGCTTCAGCTTTCTGTAACTCATTTTTGGCTTTTACTAATTCAGCATTTGCAGAATTTAGCTGATTTTGTACCGCTTGTTTTTCGTTATTTATCGTAGTTAATTTGCTTTCAGCGACTTCTTTTGATTTTTGCAAATCATTTCTCGCTTTTGCTAATTCAGCATTTACAGAATTTAGCTGATTTTGCACCGCTTGCTTTTCATTATTCATCGTAGCTAATTTACTTTCAGCTAATCCTTTCGCTTTTTCAGCATTTTCAAGGTTTATTTTTGCTTGTGTAAGTTGCTCAGAAGTTGCATTTTTATAAGATTTCAACTTTGCTAATTCTGCTTGAGCCTTTTGTAAATTGCTTGTTGATGTTGCTAATTCTGATTTAGTTGTATCCAACTCTGTTTGAATTGAATTATGTTGAGGTTTGTCAGTAATAACATTTGATGAACCGCCACCGCTACTACAAGCAGTAATCCCAAATAAAATCAAACTAGCTAAAGAGAGTTTTTTAACAGACATAGTGTTTTCCTTATAAAATTGACCGTGCAAATGCACACAAAAATTGTACAAAAAAAAAACAACTTGTCGTCAAGTAGAAATGAATTTAAAAAAATATTTATCTGTAAAAAATTAGCATTTTTAAACCGCTTGTAAAAACAAAACCCCACTTGCGTGGGGTTTTTCAGTATTAACGTTTGTTCGCTAATTTTGTTTTTGTGAGTTCGTAAACACGCAATTTCGCAATTTCTTTCGCTAATTTCGCTGTTAAATCAGCGTCGTTAGTTTTAGACAAGGTTTCTTCTGCTTTACGTTTTGCAGCAAGAATACGTTGTTCATCAAGTTCATCACCACGAATTGCGGTATCTGCAAGCACGGTAACAATGGTTGGTTGTACTTCAAGGAAGCCACCAGATACATAGATAAATTCTTCTTTGCCATCAGCTAAAGTGAATTTAACCATACCCGGTTTGATAGCGGTTAATAGTGGGGTATGCCCTGCATAGATCCCTAATTCGCCATCAATCCCTGAAACACGCACACTCGTTACTGTGCCTTCAAAGATTTTACTTTCCGCACTCACAACTGTGAGTTCAAATTGAGATGTCATACTGTTCTCCTTTGTTTAAGAACAATTACATCTGTTTTGCTCTTTCAACCACTTCGTCAATTGAACCCGCCATATAGAACGCTTGTTCCGGGATATGGTCGTATTCGCCTTCTAAAATGCCTTTAAAGCCACGAATTGTCTCTTTTAACGGTACGAATTTACCCGGTACGCTGTTGAATACTTCCGCAACGTGGAATGGTTGTGAAAGGAAACGTTCAATTTTACGTGCACGAGCTACTAAGCGTTTGTCATCTTCCGATAACTCATCCATACCTAAGATTGCGATAATATCTTTTAACTCTTTATAACGTTGTAATGTACCTTGTACACCACGAGCAACATTATAGTGTTCTTCGCCAACAACTAATGGATCTAATTGGCGAGATGTTGAGTCTAATGGGTCTACCGCAGGGTAAATACCAAGAGATGCAATGTTACGGCTTAATACCACTGTTGAGTCTAAGTGTGCGAAAGTTGTTGCCGGTGATGGGTCAGTTAAGTCATCCGCCGGTACGTAAACCGCTTGTACAGAAGTAATAGAACCTGTTTTGGTTGAAGTAATACGCTCTTGTAATACACCCATCTCTTCTGCAAGAGTCGGCTGATAACCTACCGCAGATGGCATACGACCTAAAAGTGCTGATACTTCAGTACCTGCAAGAGTATAACGGTAGATGTTATCTACGAAGAATAATACATCACGACCTTCATCACGGAATTTCTCCGCCATTGTTAAGCCGGTTAATGCTACACGCAGACGGTTGCCTGGTGGTTCATTCATCTGACCGTAAACCAGTGATACTTTGTCTAATACGTTAGAGTCTTTCATTTCGTGGTAGAAGTCATTACCCTCACGAGTACGCTCACCTACACCCGCAAATACAGAGTAACCGCTGTGCTCAATCGCAATGTTACGGATTAACTCCATCATATTTACGGTTTTACCTACACCCGCACCACCGAACAAACCAACTTTACCACCTTTCGCAAACGGAGCGACTAAGTCAATAACTTTAATCCCTGTTTCTAACAACTCAGTGCTGTTAGACTGCTCTTCGTAGCTTGGTGCTGCACGGTGAATTGTCCAACGTTCTTCTTCACCAATTGGACCTGCTTCATCAATTGGCTCACCTAATACGTTCATAATACGACCAAGCGTTTTTGTACCAACAGGTACTTCAATCGCTTTATTTGTATTTTCAACTTTTAAGCCACGTTTTAAACCATCAGATGAACCTAATGCGATACAACGTACCACACCACCACCTAATTGTTGTTGAACTTCAAGCGTTAAGCCTGTTTCAACTTTTAATGCATCATAAACTTTTGGTACTGCATCTTGCGGAAACTCAACATCGATTACCGCACCGATGATCTGTACAATTTTTCCCGTTGCCATTACCGTTCCTCTATTCATTGTTAAATTGCTGCGGCACCCGCGACAATTTCATTTAATTCATTCGTAATACTTGCTTGACGAGCTTTGTTATACACCAATTGTAACTCATTAATCAGATTACCTGCGTTATCCGTTGCCGCTTTCATCGCAACCATTCGAGCTGCTTGTTCAGAGGCTAGGTTATCAACTACTGCTTGATATACCTGAGATTCTAAATAACGTACAAGTAAGCTATCTAATAACGCTTGTGGACTTGGTTCATAGATATAATCCCAAGAACCTGTTTGTCCTAATGAGTCATTTTCAAGTTCCGGCAATGGAAGTAGTTTTTGTACTGTCGGTTTTTGCGACATTGTGTTTACGAAGCGGTTATATACTACGTAAACTTCATCAATATCACCATCACGGAAGGATTTTACCATACCGTTTACAATACCAACTAAATTTTCCATTGTTGGTGTATCACCCAATCCATTAATATGACCTTTAATCTCTAATCCCATTGGGTTGAAGAAAGAAATACCTTTGTTTCCAACCAAACTTAATTCAGATTTGATACCTTGATCATCTTTTTCTTTTAACTCATTTAAAACGGTTTTAAATAAGTTAATATTCAAACCACCACACAATCCGCGATCAGTTGAAACGACTAAATAGCCCACTTTTTTCACCGGACGTGAGATGAGGAACGGGTGTTGATACTCGATGTTACCTTTGGCAATATGGCTAATTACTTTGCGAATGCTATCTGCATAAGGGCGAGAAGCCGACATACGCTCTTGGGTTTTACGCATTTTTGATGCGGCAACCATTTCCATCGCTTTGGTAATTTTTTGTGTATTACGAACACTTGCAATTTTGGTTCTTATCTCTTTAGCACCTGCCATATTTTTTCTCCGCTAAAAAGTTAGATTACCAAGCACTGTTCTTTTTGAAACCAGATAAAATCTCGTTCAATTTATCTTTAATTTCATCATTGAAATTGCCAGATTTTGACAGTTCTTGCATAAACTCGCCGTAGTTGCTTTGAGCATACGCTAATAAGTTAGCTTCAAACGAACCTACACGCTCAACAGGCACATCATCAAGATAACCATATTCTGCTGCTGCTAGCGATAAACCTAACTGTGCTACAGACATTGGCTCGAATTGTTTCTGTTTAAGTAATTCAGTTACTTTTTGACCGTGTGAAAGCTGTTTGCGTGTTGCTTCATCAAGGTCTGATGCAAACTGTGCGAACGCTGCTAATTCACGATATTGTGCAAGTGCGGTACGAATACCACCGGCTAATTTCTTCACTAATTTAGTTTGTGCAGAACCACCAACACGAGAAACCGAGATACCAGGGTTTACCGCAGGACGAATACCAGCATTGAATAATCCTGATTCCAAGAAAATCTGACCATCAGTAATCGAAATTACGTTGGTTGGAACGAACGCCGAAACGTCGCCCGCTTGAGTTTCGATGATCGGTAATGCAGTTAAAGAACCTGTTTGACCTTTCACCGCACCGTTAGTGAAACGCTCTACATAGTCTGCGTTTACACGAGACGCACGTTCTAATAAACGAGAGTGTAGGTAGAATACATCACCCGGGAATGCTTCACGACCCGGTGGACGACGTAATAACAATGAAATTTGACGGTAAGCAACTGCTTGCTTAGATAAATCATCGTAAACGATTAACGCATCTTCACCACGATCACGGAAGTATTCACCCATTGCACAACCTGCATAAGGAGCTAAGTATTGCAATGCTGCAGATTCAGATGCAGATGCTACAACCACGATAGTGTTTTGTAATGCACCGTGCTCTTCTAATTTACGCACTACGTTTGCAATAGTTGATGCTTTTTGACCGATCGCAACGTAGATACATTTAATGCCTGAATCACGTTGATTAATGATAGCATCGATAGCTAATGCAGTTTTACCGGTTTGACGGTCGCCGATGATAAGCTCACGCTGACCACGACCGATCGGAACCATTGAGTCCACCGCTTTATAACCGGTTTGAACAGGTTGGTCTACTGATTGACGATCGATAACACCCGGTGCAATCACTTCGATTGGTGAGAAACCATCGTTTTCAATTTCACCTTTACCATCAATTGGCTGACCTAATGTATTAACTACACGACCTAATAAACCACGACCAACCGGTACTTCTAAAATACGACCTGTGCATTGTACTTCCATACCTTCTGCTAAATCTGCATAAGGTCCCATTACAACCGCACCGACAGAATCTCTTTCTAAGTTTAATGCAATCGCATAACGATTGCCCGGTAATGCAATCATTTCGCCTTGCATTACATCTGATAAGCCGTGGATACGAATAACCCCGTCACTTACCGAAACGATTGTCCCTGTGCTTTGAGCTTCGCTCACAACATTGAATTGGGCAATACGCTTTTTAATCAATTCACTAATTTCTGTTGAATTTAGTTGCATTTTTTATTCCTCTTACAAGCTCAACTCTTGACTCAAGCGGTTTAGCTGTCCACGACTACTACCATCAATCACCACATCATCATAACGAATGATTACACCCGCAATTAATGAACTATCAATTGATGAAGTAATACGTACTTTTGTTCCGAGTCGCTTTTCCATCGCATTGGCAATTTTTGCTTCTTGTGCATCTGTTAATTTATCTGCAGAAACAACCTCAACATCTTTTATTGATTCGTGCTCTGCTCTTAATTCTAAAAATGCATTCAATACAGCAGGTAATACCGCTAAACGCTTATTATCAGCCATAACGCGAATGAAATTTTGCCCATATTGATCTAATTGTTCGCCGCAAATATTGATAAACGTATCAGAAATTTGACCGCTTGCAAGTGATGAACTGATGAAATCAGCTACTTGCTCATCATTCGCGACAGCTGCAGAA
This sequence comes from Mannheimia sp., assembly GCF_056854775.1. Taxonomy (NCBI): domain Bacteria; kingdom Pseudomonadati; phylum Pseudomonadota; class Gammaproteobacteria; order Pasteurellales; family Pasteurellaceae; genus Mannheimia; species Mannheimia sp. The sequence goes on along the minus strand of NZ_JBXGGI010000149.1, from coordinate 56,703 downwards.
AATTGCAACATTTCCTGCCATTTATCCAATTGACCTTGTTCTAAAGCAAAATCGAAAGCCGCTTTAGCATAGGGGCGAGCTACTGTGCTTAATTCTGACATCTGCCCCACCTTTTTATAGTTCTGCAACTAGCTTATCAATAATATCGTTGTTCGCTGCAGCATCCACTGAACGACCGACAATTTTCTCAGCACCGGCAACAGCCAATGCAGCCACTTTTTGACGAAGCTCTTCTTGAACACGTTTACGTTCGCTTTCTACTTCAGCATAACCTTGTTCAATAATGCGTAGACGTTCAACTTCAGCCTCTGCTTGTACAGACTCTAAAATTTCATTACGACGTTTTGTTGCCAAATCAATAATTTTTTGTGCTTCTTCTTTTGCTAACAGGATTTCTTGATCTGCCGCAGCTTTAGAATCAGCCTGCTCTTGTTTCGCTTTTTCGGCAGAAGCTAAAGCATTAGCAATATTTGCTTGACGCTCTTCAATCGCTCGAATTAGCGGTGGCCATACATATTTCATACAGAACGCAACAAAGAGTGCGAACGCAATAAGCTGACCAATTAGTGTTGCATTTAAATTCACAACGCCTCCTATAAAGTTAGTTAAATTACCCGAAGGTAACGCCTATTATTTATAGGGATTAGCCTAATAAACCAATGAATGGGTTAGCGAAGATGAATAATAATGCGATACCCACAGCGATCATTGAGATAGCATCTAAAAGACCTGCAACGATAAACATTTTAGTTTGTAAGCTGTTTGCTAATTCAGGCTGGCGAGCAGAAGATTCTAAGAATTTACCACCTAATAATGCGAAACCAATCGCAGTACCGAATGCAGCGAAAGCTAATAAAATTACTGAACCAAAAATTGTTGCGGTAATTACGTTTTCCATAATGTTCTCCATAAGGGTTGAGGAATTTAGCCAAAGGCTAGGTTAGTTAAATATCAAAGGCTTATGCCTTTCATTTCATTGTTTTACAGAGCAATCACTCTACAAAATTTAAAATTGTAAAAAATTAAGATTTTTTAACCGCTTGTATTAATGATCGGCTTTATTATAACCAATACTTAAATACACGATTGTCAGCATCATAAAGATGAATGCTTGAAGCGTAATAACTAAAATGTGGAAGATAGCCCAAACAATTTGAAGCGGCACACCCAACATTTGAGGTACTATGCTTTCTGCCATATACATTACAGCAATCAAAATAAAGATTAACTCACCTGCATACATATTACCGAATAAACGGAAAGCAAGAGAAATTGGTTTAGCGAGTAAAGTAACCACTTCTAATAAGAAGTTTACCGGAATAAATGCCCAATGATTAAAAGGGTGTAACGTATATTCTTTTACAAAGCCACCAAAACCTTTCGATTTGATTGTGTAGTAGATAATTAGGCAGAATACACCAATTGATAAACCCAATGTTGCACTAATATCTGCTGTTGGTACTGCACGTAAATAATCAATACCTAGCAAACTTGCTAATTGAGGTGGATAATCAACCGGGATCAAGTCAATAGCATTCATAATGAATACCCAGCAAAAGATGGTTAATGCTAATGGACCTACTTCGTGGCGAGGACCGTGAAAGTTCTCTTTAACCACACCGTTTACCCATTCAATAATCATCTCAACAAAACATTGCCACTTACCCGGCACGCCTGTTGTTGCATTTTTTGCTGCTTTGCGGAAAAAATAAAGGAAAATAGCACCTGCTACCAATGAGAAAAATAAGGTATCTAAATGCACATTCCAAAATCCCTCACCTGTCGTTAAAAACGTCAAATGGTGAGTGATATATTCTGCGGTAGACCCAGCCATAATTTATCCTTTCAAAATTAAAAAACTATGTTGATTTCCGACTCAAGAACATCGGCAATGCAATGTTTAAAAACAGTGCTAAAAAATAACCTACAAAAAATACTAAAAATTGGAAATGCGGAATTAAGGTAAAACTCACTATCATTAAAATGATTGCAACTAACCATTTAAACCCTTCTCCCCAATAGAAAGCGGTCATTTTTGTCCGATCTTTTGCAGAATTTCTAAAGAAAACCCAATACACAAAAACACAGTGAGGCACAAAACTAGAGATGCCTCCGGCAAGAAAGGAAACAGCAATATTCCCTTTACACAAAAAAAGAATAAAAGCTAAAACTAAAATAGCTCCCGCTTCAATTCCCAACGCTCTGCGATATTGTGATTTTGCTTTATTGATTACAGCAGACACATTTTACCCTTTTTGAACAAGTTTACCTTAACAAACAGGCTAATAATTAGCCACTGTTGAATCAATGGAAATCCAACGAGAAATTATACTTTACAAATTAAGAGTTGCAACCTAAAACTTCATAAAATGAGTCATTCTTCACATTTTTGAAAAAAAACTCCGATTTTTACAAAAATGTAAAAAATTTGATCGGGGAATATATAGAAAGACAAGGTTGATTTGAAGGGAATAAGGGAAGTAAATGCGGTCATTTTGTTACAAACATATTACAATATTCTTTTGAGAACTTTGTAAAAAATAAGCCAAAAACAACCGCTTATTATCAATCATTACTTATCTAGAAAATTTATAAGCTAAATCATTCCAACGTAATTCATTTTTAAGCTGCGGTAACTCCGTATTTTCATTAATATGAATAAACTCAATACCGAAATATTCAGCGAATGTGCGTAACATTTCTGCATCAATATCCAAACTGAAAGCACTATGGTGAGCTCCGCCAGCTAAATTATCTATAGCATTTAATGTTTTTTTGCCATCTGGCACGGCAATTTTGATAATTTCAACACCACTAAATGTCTTTCACCGATCAACTCCGGCACTTGTAATTCAATCACATCTACCAATTCAATAGTCTTTTTCACCGCTTGCGCTTCAGTTTCATCATACACGCCTTTTAACGCATAAAATTTTCCGTTTTCATTCGGCAAGTGATAGCACCAATTTACCATATCATCAAGGGAGGCAAAGGCTCGACTGAGAACACCGTCAAATTGTTGCTCTTGATATTCCTCCACACGGCTCAGAACAGGGATGACATTTTGAATTCCCAACTCACGCAACACATTTTTGATAAAAGTGATGCGTTTACCCAAACTATCCAATAAAACAAATTGTTTATCAGGATTAATAATCGCCAACGGAATCCCCGGCAAACCCGGACCTGTTCCCACGTCAATAAACTTTTCGCCCTGTAAATGTTGGCTCACGACAAGGCTATCCATAATATGTTTCACCAACATTTCATCAGGGTTACGAACGGAAGTCAGGTTATAAGCTTTATTCCATTTATCCAATAATCGCACAAAACCCACTAACTGTGCTTTTTGTTGATCGGGTAGATTTATGTTTGCTTGAGCTAACAAGCGGTCTAATTTTTCTAACATTTTGCAAATTCCTAAAATAAAACCTCGGTAAACCGAGGTTTATATTATTACAGCTCACCGCGTTTTAACATTCCCTGTTTTTTTAAATTCACAAGAAGAATAGAAATCGCTGCCGGAGTGATGCCGGAAATACGGCTTGCTTGACCGATAGAAACCGGGCGATATTGCATTAATTTAGCTCGCACTTCATTGGATAAGCTGTCCACTTTGTTGTAGTCAAACTCCGGTGGAATTTGGGTGTTTTCGTGGCGTTTGTGGCGTTCAATTTCGTTGTATTGATGCTCTATGTAGCCTTGGTATTTAATCGCAATTTCTACCTGCTCAGCGGCTTGTTTATCTTCAATAGCTGGAGCAAATGGGGCGATTTGAGTGAGTTTTTCGTAGCTCATCTCTGGGCGGCGGATTAAATCTTCACCGCTTGCTTCACGGGCAAGTGGCGTGCTTAATAACGCATTGAGTTCATCTAAATTTGGCATTTGTAAATGAGCCCACGTCTGTTTTAAGCGTGTACGTTCTTGTTCAATCGCTTCCATTTTTTGGTTGAAACGCACCCAACGAGCTTCGTCAATTAAACCTAGCTGGTGAGCAATCGGCGTTAAACGAATATCGGCATTATCTTCACGCAATAATAGACGGTATTCAGCACGAGAAGTGAATACTCGGTATGGCTCTTTTGTGCCAAGCGTGCAGAGATCGTCCACCAATACGCCGGTGTAAGCCTGATCACGGGTTGGGAACCAAGCCTCTTTACCCTGCACCTGTAATGCCGCATTAATCCCTGCTAATAAACCTTGTGCTGCGGCTTCTTCGTAGCCTGTTGTACCATTGATTTGCCCCGCAAAGAATAAGCCATCAATCGCTTTGGTTTCAAGGGTTGGTTTTAAATCACGAGGGTCAAAATAGTCGTATTCAATCGCATAACCCGGTTTGATAATACGGGTGTTTTCCAAACCTTTCATCGAGTTTACGATGCCCATTTGCACATCAAACGGTAAACTGGTTGAAATGCCGTTCGGGTAAACTTCGATCGTGTTTAAACCTTCCGGTTCAAGGTAGATCTGGTGAGAATTACGATCGGCAAAACGCATCACTTTATCTTCAATAGACGGGCAGTAGCGTGGGCCAATTCCTTCGATAATCCCTGTGTACATCGGGCTGCGATCCAAATTAGAACGGATTACATCGTGAGTTTGTTCATTTGTATGGGTAATGTAGCAAGGAATTTGACGAGGGTGCTGTTCCACTGATCCCATAAATGACATTACCGGTAGCACATCATCACCGTGCTGTTTTGCCAAAACATCAAAATTAATGGTACGAGCATCTAAACGTGGCGGTGTGCCTGTTTTTAAGCGATCAACACGCAAATTCAGATCACGCAAGCGATCGGCAAGCATCGTAGCAGCCGGATCACCTGCTCGACCACCTGCATAATTATCTAAACCAATATGGATCTTACCTGCAAGGAATGTGCCAGCCGTTAAAACCACAGAACGAGATTTAAAAATTAGCCCCATTTTTGTTACCGCACCGACCGCACGGTTATTTTCCACTAAAATATCCACGATTTCTTGTTGGAAAATATCTAAATTGGGTTGATTTTCTAATGCTGTACGCACTGCATTACGGTAAAGCACACGGTCAGCTTGAGCACGGGTAGCACGTACCGCTGGGCCTTTTGAGCTATTTAATGTACGAAATTGGATCCCTGCAAAGTCGGTAGCTATCGCCATTAAACCGCCCATTGCATCAATCTCTTTCACTAAATGCCCTTTACCAATCCCCCCAATGGCAGGATTACAAGACATTTGCCCTAAAGTATCTACATTATGTGTTAAAAGTAGGGTTTTTAACCCCATACGGGCGGGAGCAAGTGCAGCCTCAGTTCCCGCGTGTCCGCCACCTACGACAATCACATCGTAAATTTGGTTATAAATCATATATCGCCTTTTCTCTCAAAAATACTGTGCAAAAATAAACTTGTATTTTAGCTTAAAAAGGGATCATCAGGGAAATAAAATTTAAATTGAACAAGATCCAAAGTTCCTTTGCTAAAGATAATATAGATCTATATAAAGATCTTTATTGTTAATCTTATTAGATCCGCTACTTTATGTGAGTAAAAGATCTTTTACAGGAAAAACAACAAGTTAAATTCAAAAATGGTCGTGAATAGATCTCACTAAAAGAAGATCTAACCTGTGGATAAAATCTAAAGTTATCCACAGAAGCTAAAATAAAGAAACTTTTAACAGTGTAATTCCCAAATAATTCAATCTTTTTTCATAAGTTATCCACATAGGGTATGTAACGTTTTTTTAGATTAAATTCCTTTTTTCGTATTTCTACAGTAAAATTTTACTCCATTTTGATATGTAAAAAAGTGAGAAAAAATGACCGCTTGTAACTGCCAATCAGGCAAAAAATATACCGAATGTTGTGAGCCTTTTCATTTAAAAGCTGAAATACCACAAACAGCAGAACAACTTATGCGTTCTCGTTACTCAGCTTATACGCTAGTTAATATTCCCTATATTGTTGAAACTACAGTTCCAAACCAGCAAAAATATCTTGACCAAGCAGCAATGAAAACGTGGGGAGAAAATACAAAATGGGCTGGTTTAGAAATCATTAAACATTTACCTAACCTTTCAAAAATACATAGCCAGGTTGAATTTAAGGCATTTTTTGATACAGAAGAGGGAAAACAAGCACATCACGAATTATCGCTTTTTGTCAAAATAGAGAGTAAATGGTTCTTTGTAGACCCTACTGTTCCTTTACCAAGTCAAAAGCAAAATTGTGTATGCGGATCGGGCAAAAAATTTAAACATTGTTGTGGTCATTATCTTTAATATTGAATTGAACTCTTTTTAAATCAAAAAGACTAAGTAAATGAATTCTATTCACCAACGACTAACTTACCTACAGGGGAACGAAAAATGGATTTCAATAAAATTTTAAACCAAGTGTTAAATACGGCAAAAGATGCAGCAACTAACGGATTAATCAAAGGTAATACGACAAATGACCAAATCGCCAAAGTAGGTGGTGGTGCTGCTGCTCTAGGTCTTATTTCAATGTTATTTGGACGCAAAGGCGGCTCAGGTTTAGCGAAATTAGGTTCTTTAGCCGCACTAGGTAGTTTGGCTTATCAAGCATATCAAAGATATCAAGAACAAAATGCGTCAGCGTCTCAATTAAGCCAAGATAATTTTGAAGAAGTTGATGCGAATGAAGCAAGTAAAGTGATTTTACAAGCAATGATTGCCGCAGCGGCAGCAGATGGTGCAATTACTGAAGATGAAAAAGCCGCAATTGTTGCACAAGTATCACAAGATCCGGAAGTATTATCGTGGATTAGTCAAGAAATGAATAGTCCTGCAAGCGTAGAAGAAATTGCTCGTCAAGTAGGTAATGATCAAGCTCTTGCGACTCAAGTTTACCTTGCTGCTCGTGCAGTATGTACAAACTTAGAGCGTAAAGAAATCATTTTCTTAGCAAACTTAGCGAATGCACTAGGTTTACCGGATGCGTTAGTTGAACAGTTAGAAAAAGATGCCGGATTCTAAATTGAGACTATTTTAGTTTAGCTACAAGCGGTTATATTTTGAGAGTTTTTTGCAAAAAACTTGTGAAATATGACCGCTTGTTCTTTTTAAGCTTTTTGGATAACAATTTCCCAAGCGGCATCACCAATTTGAGCGAAATGAGTAACAGGATAATTATTCTCAGCAGCCCAGCGAGGTAAATTTTCTGTAGCTTCAGCACAAGTAAATTGGATAGCCAACTCGTCGCCAATATTTAAATCAACAATTTTCTTTTTAGCTTCCATTAATGGATAAGGGCATAGATGCCCTTGAGTATCAAGCTCGTAACGCATATTTTCTCCTTATTGAGGTTGTTTAGTCGGTCGGATATGGATGAAATAAGTCATAATCCATACTCCTAGCATAATAAAAAACAGTGAAATCCAGCCTTTGGCACTCATTATTGCTGTTGCCGTTAAACCATTGCCAATCGTACAACCACCGGCAAGTGAAGCTCCTATTCCCATTAATAATCCGCCGATGACACTGTTCCGACAAGTTGCTAGATCAGGCATCCGCCATTTAAACTCTTTACTCCCTTTGGCTGCAATGTAAGAACCAAGCATAATGCCTAATACAAGGAATACTCCCCAGTTTATTAACTTAGCATCTCCGGTAACAGTATATCGAATGATATTAGCCGATGGACCTGTGATACCTAATCCGGCTGATTTCCCATACAGAGCATTTACTCCCCAAGCGGCAAAAGCTAATAATCCAATTAATACAGCAGCAAAAAATGGGTGGTAACGTTTTTCGAATAAATAGTGGCGAATACCGGTCCATTTAGGTGGTAAAGAAGCAACTTTAAGTGTTGGTTTTGACAATGTTCGATAAACTAAAAAGCCAGTAATAGTAATAAGTATCCCGATTAACCACCATATAGATATATTTAATAAAACAGCTAAGTTTTCCTCTATTTTGCCGTATTGCATCATTGATTTTGTAAAATCACTTAATGCACCAAATCGCATCGCAGCAGCACTAATCATATACATCAATAATGCAATCCAAGCACTAATTAACCCTTCACCTGCGTGATACCAAGTACCGGTAGCACAGCCAGTTGCTAAGATAATACTCATACCAAAAATTAATGAACCGATAATAGTGGTTGGGAGTGAGAAATCTTTATAAGGTAAAGTGATATAACCCAATTCCATTAAGGAAACTACGCCTATACTTTGCACCGAAATTGCGATTAGCAAAGCATAAAACATACGATTATTTTTGAGGAGATACATATCACGAAATCCGCCTGTTAAGCAGAAGCGGGTGCGTTGAAAAATAAAACCAAGTAATCCGCCGATTATCAAGGCTGATAAGAAAGACCAAAACATAACTAAACCTTAGTATAATGTAATGAAAAAGAGGTAGACATTTTTGTCGTGTTTATAAACTTTGTCAATTGAGTTAATCATATTTTGTGAGATTTCTCACAAATTTCATTTTTGTGTCCGATTTTATATTAGATAAAAAAGTAAACGTTTGCCTGAGTTTTATTTGATAACTCGATCACAAAAAAGCAAATAAGTCCTTTAAAATAAAGGTTCTTTGCGTTAGTCTAAGTCAAATTTTAAATTATAAAGGAGTAAAAAATGACTATTTTTCAAGTTGCTCAAAACTGGTTAGCACAAGACCCTGATGCTGAAACTCGTGCGGAATTAGAACAACTCATTCAAGCAGCTCAATCTGATGAAAAAGCTAAAGAAGAGTTAGAAGCTCGTTTTGATGGACGTTTACAATTCGGTACGGCAGGTTTGCGAGGCAGATTACAAGCAGGCTCTCAAGGTATGAACCGTGTATTGGTTGCACAAGCGGCTGGTGGATTAGCAGAATTTGTGAAAGGTTATGATAAATCCCCTTCTATTGTGATTGGTTACGATGGTCGTAAAAATTCTGATGTGTTTGCTCGCGATACCGCAGAAATTATGGCAGCGGCGGGTATTAAAACTTACTTGTTACCTCGTAAATTACCTACACCTGTGCTTGCCTTTGCCATTCAATATTTTGACACTACAGCCGGTGTAATGGTTACTGCGAGCCACAATCCACCTGAAGATAACGGTTACAAGGTTTACTTAGGTAAAGCCAACGGTGGTGGACAAATTGTTTCCCCAGCGGATAAAGAGATCGCAGCGTTAATCGACAAAGTCGCAAGCGGTAGCATTTCTGATTTACCTCGCAGCCAAGATTTCACCGTGTTAGATGATGAAGTGGTAAATAAATATATTGAAAAAACTGCCTCGCTTGCAAAACAGCCAAAAGCGGAGATCAACTATGTTTATACCGCAATGCACGGCGTAGGCTATGAGGTATTAAGCAAAACCTTAGCCAAAGCAGGATTACCGCAACCACATTTAGTAGAAGCACAAATTCAGCCGGACGGCTCATTTCCAACGGTAAATTTCCCAAACCCGGAAGAGAAAGGGGCATTGGACTTAGCCATTGAATTAGCGAAAGCGAAAAATGCAGAATTCATTATTGCAAATGACCCCGATGCTGACCGTTTAGCGGTTGCTGTACCGGATGCTCAAGGTAATTGGAAACCTCTTCACGGCAACGTGATTGGTTGTTTCTTAGGTTGGTATTTAGCGAAACAGTACCGCGCACAGGGCAAAAAAGGCGTACTAGCTTGTTCACTTGTATCTTCCCCTGCATTAGCGGAAATTGCAAAAAAATATGGGTTAGAGTCAGAAGAAACGCTTACCGGCTTTAAATATATCGGCAAAGTTGAAAACCTCTTATTTGGCTTTGAAGAAGCGTTAGGCTATTTGGTTGATCCGGACAAAGTGCGTGATAAAGACGGTATTTCAGCGGCAATTATGTTCTTAGATTTAGTTTGCAGCTTGAAAAAAGAGGGTAAAACACTGGCAGATTACACCGCAGAATTTGTGAAAGAATTTGGGGCTTATGTAAGCGGTCAAATTTCTATTAGAGTTTGCGATTTAGCAGAAATCGGTAAATTAATGACCGCTTTACGCAATAATCCGCCGGCAGACATCGGTGGATTTAAAGTCGTTGAATTTATCGATCATACAAAAACGCCACGTCAAAATGATATTTTAGTATTCATTTTAGAAAATGGCAGCCGTTTAATTGCCCGTCCTTCAGGTACTGAACCAAAAATTAAGTTCTACTTAGATGCTCGAGGTACTGATGCAGCAAATGCCGAAGAAGTACTAAGCCAATTTGATGCAAGTGTGCGTGCATTACTACGTCAAGAACAATACGGCAAACAAGATTGCTGATTTTTACTAAGAGAGGGTTATTCCCTCTCATTTTTTTATAAAGGAGAAACTAATGGCTCAAAAAATTATTTTAGATTGCGACCCGGGGCACGATGATGCAATTGCGATGATGTTAGCTTGGGGAAATCCGAATATTGATTTACTCGCTGTTACTACAGTTGTAGGCAATCAAACATTAGAGAAAGTGTCTCGTAATGCGTTAGCGGTGGCGGAAATTGCGAATATCCGCAATATTCCTTTTGCGAAAGGTTGCCCTCGTCCACTTGTGCGTGAGGTGGAAAATGCCCCTGATATTCACGGTGATTCAGGAATGGATGGTCCTAAACTACCTGAACCTACTCAGCAATTTTCCGAAAAACACGCCGCTCAATTAATTATTGATTTAGTGATGTCGCACCCTGAAAAAACCATCACCTTAGTGCCAACCGGCGGTTTAACCAATATTGCGTTAGCTGCTCGATTAGAGCCTCGCATTATTGAGCGAGTGAAAGAAGTGGTGCTGATGGGCGGTGGTTATCACACAGGTAACTGGAGTGCAGTGGCGGAGTTTAATATCAAGATTGACCCAGAAGCCGCTCACATAGTATTTAATGCGGGCTGGAAAGTAACGATGGTTGGCTTAGATTTAACTCACCAAGCACTTGCAACCCCTGATGTAGTAGAACGTTTCAAAGCCTTAAACAGCAAACCGGGACAGTTTGTAGTTGAGCTTTTAGCATTCTTCTCCAAAAAGTATAAACAAGTGCAAAACTTTGATGCCCCACCGGTGCACGATGCTTGTGCGGTAGCTTATGTGATTGACCCAACCTTGATTGAAGTGGAACAAGTACCGGTCAATATTGAATTAACCGGCACGCACACGCTTGGAATGACGGTCGCAGATTTCCGCTACCCGCCGAAACCGTGCAATACTTGGGTAGCGAAAAAATTAGATAAAGACCGTTTTTGGAATTTGGTAATCGATTCTATCAAAAATCTCGGCTAACCTAATCATCAACTTGTTAAGCGTTGGTATATTCCGCTTTATCATCTAACCAACGCTTAATTAATGCCTGTGCAAGCGGTGGATTTTCCACAATAATTTGCTTAGCGTAGTGTTGCACAAGCGGAATCATTTTGCGGTCTCGCATTAAATCCGCCACCTTAAATTCAGCCATTCCGGTCTGTTTTGTACCGAGAATTTCCCCTGTGCCTCGAATTTCCAAATCTTTTTCTGCAATGAAAAAACCGTCTTGGCTATCTCGCATTACCTGTAAACGCTTGCTGGAAATTTTGCCGAGAGGCGGTTTGTACATCAACACGCAATGTGAGGCGGTTGCTCCTCGCCCTACTCGTCCACGTAATTGGTGAAGCTGAGCCAAGCCCAAACGCTCTGAATTTTCAATAATCATCAGGCTGGCATTTGGCACGTCCACGCCCACTTCAATCACGGTGGTTGCCACGAGTAAATCCAACTCTGCCGCTTTGAATGATGCCATAATGGCTTGCTTTTCTTGCGGTTTCATTCGACCGTGTACTAAACCGATACGCAAATCAGGTAAGGCTCGTTGCAAATCTTCGGCAATCGCTGCTGCGGCTTGAGCCTCTAACACTTCCGATTCATCAATTAAGGTACACACCCAATAGGCTTGGCGGTTTTCGTTTTTACAGGCTTGATAAACCCGTTGCACAATTTCTGCTCGTCTGTCTTCCGAAATCACCACGGTGGTAATAGGGGTTCGCCCCGGTGGGAGCTCGTCAATAATGGAGGTGTCTAAATCCGCATAAACCGTCATTGCCAGCGTTCTTGGAATTGGGGTGGCAGTCATAATCAGTTGGTGCGGATAAATGTCCTGCCCGTTAGCATTTTTCGCCCCTTTTTCACGCAGTGTTAAGCGTTGATGCACGCCAAAACGGTGTTGTTCATCAATAATCACTAAGGCTAGATGATGGAATTCTACCGCCTCTTGGAACAGAGCGTGCGTGCCGATGATCATCTGCACCTCGCCGTTTTTTATCGCCTCAATTTGAGCGGTGCGAGCTTTACCTTTCACTTTACCGGCAAGCCAACCCACTTCAATGCCAAAGGGTTTAAGCCAGTTGGCAAAGTTATTAGCGTGCTGCTCGGCTAAGATTTCAGTCGGTGCCATCAGAGCAACTTGCTTGCCATTATCAATCGCTAACAGAGCAGCCAAAGCTGCAACCAGCGTTTTTCCTGACCCCACATCACCTTGTACTAACCGCATCATTGGGTTTGGACGTGCTAAATCTTGCTCAATATCCGTCGTAACTCGGCTTTGGGCGTTGGTTGGTTGGAATGGTAGGCTTGCTAAAAAGCGATCTTTCAAATCTGTTTTATAGGTTAGTGGCTCGGCGAACTGCTGTTTGACCCCTAAACGAAGTTGCTGCATCGCTAAATTATGGGCAAGCAATTCCTCAAAAATCAATCGTTTTTGGGCGGGATGTTCGCCTTTTTCTAGAATTTCTGCCGAAATAGTTGGTGGCGGACGGTGCAACAACTGCAACGCCTCTTTTAAGCTATATTTATGTGGATTGTATTCATCGGGCAATAATTCTGCCACTTTCACATTGTTTAATACCGCTAAGGCTTGCTCGGTCATTTTGCGTAATGATGCTTGTTTTAAGCCTTCGGTGGTGGAATAAATCGGCGTGAGCGTTTCCGCTAGTTCAAGCGGTTGATTATTACGGATAATTTGATATTCGGGGTGATGAATTTCCGCCATAAAACGCCCACGTTTCACTTCGCCAAAGGCTTTTACCCGAACGCCTGTAGCAAGGCTGTTTTTCATTCCTGCATTGAAATTAAAGAATTTGAGCATAATTTTGCTCGTGCCGTCAGAAAGCGTAACGGATAAAATCGGTCTACGCCCGAATTGCACTTCAGTGAGTTGTACATAACCCTCAATGGTGCAGTAACTTTCAGGGCGAACATCGGCAATCGGCGTAATGCGAGTACGATCTTCATATCTCATCGGCAGATGAAATAACAAATCCTGCACATTATTAATGCCGATACGCCCTAGTTTTTCTGCGATTGCAGCCCCTACGCCCGAAAGAGCGGTTAGAGGGACACCGTCTAATAATTGTTCGCTCATTATATTTATTCAAATAACCATTATTGGAAACAAGTATAAGGGGAAAATAACGTTTTCTCTATTTTTTAATCATTTTTCTTACAGACAAGCGGTATTTTTTCTCCCATTTTTTGCAAAAAATCTTGAAAATTTGACCGCTTGCCCCATTTAGTTTCTGTTTTTAGATGAAAAAGGAATACACAATGGCAAATCAAGAAACCCGTGGCTTCCAGTCGGAAGTAAAACAGCTTTTACAGCTGATGATCCATTCTCTCTACTCTAACAAAGAAATTTTCCTGCGTGAGCTGATCTCAAATGCGAGTGATGCGGCGGATAAACTCCGTTTCAAAGCCCTTTCCGAGCCGGCTCTATATGAAGGCGATGGTGAGTTGCGTGTGCGTGTGTCGATTGATGAAACGCTTGGCACTATTACCATTGCCGATAACGGTATCGGTATGACTCGTGAGCAGGTAATTGACCATTTAGGCACGATTGCGAAATCAGGCACAAAAGAATTTTTAGCCTCACTCGGCACAGAACAAGCCAAAGATAGTCAGCTGATCGGTCAATTTGGCGTGGGCTTCTATTCTTCATTTATTGTAGCGGATAAAGTTACCGTCAAAACCCGTGCTGCTGGCGTGCCAGCCGAACAAGGCGTGATTTGGGAATCGGCAGGCGAAGGGGAATATACCATTGCTGATTTTGAGAAAGCTGATCGTGGCACGGAAATCATTCTACACTTGCGTGAAGAAGAAAAGGCATTTTTAAATGAATGGCGTTTGCGTGAGATTATCGGTAAATACTCCGACCATATCGGCTTAGCGGTGGAAATTCAGACCAACGAATACGATGACGAAGGTAAAACAAGCGGTCAAAAATGGGAAAAAATTAACAAAGCTCAAGCCCTTTGGACGAGATCGAAAAATGAGATTTCAGACGAAGAATATAAAGAGTTCTACAAGCACATCAGCCACGATTTTGCCGATCCGTTGCTCTGGTCGCATAACAAAGTTGAAGGTAAACAAGAGTACACCAGCTTGCTCTATGTGCCGAGCAAAGCTCCGTGGGATTTATTCCAACGTGAGCAGAAACACGGCTTGAAACTCTACGTTCAGCGTGTATTTATTATGGATGATGCAGAAGTGTTTATGCCGAACTACCTGCGTTTTATGCGTGGTCTATTAGACACTAACGATTTGCCACTCAACGTCAGTCGTGAAATTCTGCAAGAAAACCGAGTAACCCAATCGCTCCGTTCTGCTCTGACTAAGCGTGCATTGCAATTACTGGAAAAACTAGCGAAAGACGATGCGGAAAAATATGCTCAATTCTGGCAAGCGTTCGGTTTAGTGCTGAAAGAAGGCGTGGGCGAAGATTTTGCCAACAAGCAACAGGTGGCAGGCTTGCTCCGTTTTGCTTCAACGCACTCAGACAGTAGCGAACAAGCGGTCAGTTTTGCCGATTATATTGCAAGAATGAAAGAGGGGCAGAAAGCGATCTACTTCTTAACTGCCGACAGCTATAGTGCTGCCAAAAACAGTCCGCATTTAGAGCTATTTAACAAAAAAGGCATTGAAGTATTACTGCTTTCTGACCGCATTGATGAGTGGTTAATCAGTCATCTTACCGAATTTGACGGTAAACCATTGCAAAGCATTACCAAGTCGGATTTAGACTTAGGCGACCTTGCCGACAAAGCGGAAGAAGAAACCCAAAAAGCCCAAGAGGCAGAATTTGGCTCATTCTTAGAACGAGCAAAGGGCTACTTTGGTGAACGGGTTAAAAATGTAGTGCTCACTCATCGCTTAACTGATACCCCTGCTGTGGTTTCCACCGATAGCGACGAAATGACCACCCAAATGGCAAAACTCTTTGCTGCAATGGGGCAACAAGCACCGGAAGTAAAATATACTTTCGAGCTAAACCCGGATCATACTATGGTGAAAAAAGTAGCGGATATTGCAAGTGATGATGAGTTTAATGAGTGGATTGAATTACTGTTTGAGCAGGCATTACTCTCCGAACGAGGCACGCTGGAAAACCCAACGGCATTTATTAAACGAATGAATAAACTCTTAGGGTAATAACAAAAAAACACCTTCAATGAAGGTGTTTTTTGTTAGAAAGAATTACTGCTTATTAGTTTCTGGTTGTTGTTCCGCTTTTTGCTCTCGATGACCTTCTAAAGATTGCTCTTCCGGTAAGGCTTGCTCTTTATGCGGAGCAGGTTCTTCTTGACCCACGGCTTTAGATAATTCTTCAGGGGTGGTTTGCTGAACGGCTGGTTTAGTCTCAGGTGTTACGCCTGTTGATGCTGAGGTTGGATTGTGCTCAAGCATTTTTGCGTGAGCTTCTGGTTTTTGCTCATTGGCTAATGTTTTTGGCTCTGGTTGAGCTTGATTAGCTTGTGGAACATCAACAGGTTGCTGCTGTTGCTGACCTTCAAGTGATTGTTCTTCCGGTAATGCTTGTTGCTCACTCGGTGCTGGTGTTGGTTCAGAATCTTTTGCTTGAGCTGCCGCTTCTTCTTTTGTAACAGGCGGAAGAGGCTCAGGTTTTTTCACCTCCAACTCTTTGTGTTGCTCTGCAACTTGTTGAGATGGTTGTTGAGCTTCCGTTTTTGCCGGTTCAACCGTTTCTACTTTTTCTTCTTTCTTATCGTTATTGCCGATCAGATAATTACCGCCAATAAATGCTACTAAAACCAGTGCAATTAATAAAAATATTCTAGCCATAGTTGATCTCCTTTATCAAGTTTTCCTTATCCTAACATTTTTTTAACGCGATACACAACAAGCGGTTAAATTTCCGAAAAATTTTGCAAATTGCAAAAAAGATCGGAAATTTGACCGCTTTTGTTTTAAAATAAGCAGATTTTTGAGATTTTAATATTTAAGAGAAATAGGAATAACAATGCGTACAAGTCAGTATTTATTTTCAACCCTGAAAGAAACCCCGAACGATGCACAAGTCGTCAGCCACCAATTAATGTTGCGTGCGGGTATGATTCGCCCGATGGCTTCCGGTTTATATAACTGGTTGCCAACCGGGATTCGTGTGTTGAAAAAAGTGGAAAATATCATTCGTGAAGAAATGAACAAAGGCGGGGCGATTGAGGTATTAATGCCGGTGGTTCAGCCTGCGGAATTGTGGGTGGAATCCGGTCGTTGGAACGATTATGGTCCGGAATTGCTACGTTTTAAAGATCGTGGTGAGCGTGATTTCGTGCTTGGTCCAACACACGAAGAAGTGATTACCGATTTAGTTCGCCGAGAAGTTTCTTCATACAAACAACTTCCGCTGAATCTTTACCAAATCCAAACCAAATTCCGTGATGAAGTTCGCCCTCGTTTCGGCGTAATGCGTTCTCGTGAGTTTGTGATGAAAGATGCTTACTCTTTCCACACAGACAAAGAGAGCCTACAAGAAACCTATGATGTGATGTACCAAGTTTACAGCAACATCTTTACCCGTCTTGGCTTAGATTTTCGTGCGGTGCAAGCGGATACCGGTTCAATTGGTGGCTCGGCTTCGCACGAGTTCCAAGTGTTAGCTTCAAGTGGCGAAGATGATGTGGTGTTCTCAACTGAGTCAGATTTTGCGGCAAATATTGAATTGGCGGAAGCGGTTGCGGTGGGTGAACGCCAAGCACCAACGGCGGCAATGGAATTAGTGGATACGCCAAATGCAAAAACAATCAATGAGTTAGTGGAAAATCACGGTTTAGCGATTGAAAAAACGGTGAAAACCTTGATCGTAAAAGGTTCAACCGAAGAACAACCATTAATCGCATTAGTGATTCGTGGCGACCACGATTTAAACGAAATCAAAGCCCAAAAACATCCGTTAGTGGCAGACCCTCTTGAATTTGCTGATGAAGCGGAGATTAAAGCCAAAATCGGGGCGAGCGTGGGTTCATTAGGCGTAATTAACTTACCAATTCCGGCGATTATCGACCGCTCTGTAGCGTTGATGTCAGATTTCGGTTGTGGTGCAAACATTGATGGTAAACACTACTTCAACGTGAACTGGGAACGTGATGTGGCAATGCTGGAAACGTTTGACTTGCGAAATGTAGTGGAAGGCGACCCAAGCCCGGACGGTAAAGGTACGCTTCAAATCAAGCGTGGTATCGAAGTAGGGCATATTTTCCAATTAGGGAAAAAATATTCCGAAGCGATGAAAGCAACCGTTCAAGGCGAAGACGGTAAACCGCTAGTGATGACAATGGGTTGTTACGGTATCGGTGTAACCCGTGTGGTTGCGGCTGCGATTGAGCAACATCACGATGAGCGTGGTATTATCTGGCCAAGCGATGAAATTGCACCATTTACGGTAGCAATTGTGCCAATGAATATGCACAAATCAGAAAGCGTTCAAGCCTTTGCAGAAGAGTTATATTCAACCTTAAAAGCACAAGGTGTTGATGTGATTTTTGATGATCGTAAAGAACGCCCGGGTGTGATGTTTGCGGATATGGAATTAATCGGTGTGCCACATATGGTAGTAATTGGCGAGAAAAACCTTGAAAATGGCGAGATTGAATACAAAAACCGCCGCAACGGTGAGAAACAGATGATAGCCAAAGAGAGCTTACTTGATTTCTTAAAAGAAAACGTGAAAGCATAATTGGCAAAATTCTAGCGAAAAAAGACCGCTTGTAACCTCTACAAGCGGTCTTTTTTTATCAATTTTTTGCAAGTTATTTTTTCAGAAGGGTTTGAATCAGTAATAAAATTGCGGCGGCATCATCCACTAAGCCAAGCGGACCTAAAATCGCCTCAGGTAAAATATCCACCGGACTAAACAGATAAACTAAAATAATGGCAACTTTAATCCATTTTGCTTTGTTCATTTGGCAGCCTTTATAGTTTTTCCAAAAAATTAGGTAACCACTCTTCAGCACTTGCATCGTGGTCAAAATTATTCACCACATCAATGCGTAGCGATTCGCACACTTGGTTTGCACCTTTAGCTTTCAACGCATTTTCGACAATATTGACCGCATTGCAGAAAGTGTCGTAATCGGAACTGCCTAAGCCAATCACACCAAATTTCATTGCACTGAAATCGGCAGAGCTTGCGGCTAAATCATTAAAAAGCGGTTGGATATTATCCGGTAGCTCTCCTGCTCCGTGGGTAGAAGTTACCACAATTAAATGCGATTTCCCTTCAATATCGGCAAGGGTCGCTTGGTTAAATAACTCCACCTCAAAACCTTGGCTGCTTAATACATCATTAAGGTGATCGGCAACATATTCCGCTCCGCCTAAGGTACTGCCGGTAATAATGCAAATTGATGTCATAGTAAATCTCTTGTTAGAAATAGTTGGAGTATTCTAGCGAAGATGGGAGGCTTTGCAAATATAAAAAAGCACCTTGAGTAGTTGGTTACATCAAGGTGCAAAGTTTTATTGCTTTATTGTAGTTTTATAAGAAATTATAGGAATTTCGCTTTTAACTCTTTCACAACTGCTTTTTGTTGTGCGTTGAGTTCTTTCGTCATTGGCTCACGGCAGTAACCAGCTTCAACACCTTCTTCTTCCAATAAGCCTTTGATGGTTTGATATAAACCGTTGCCTAAAATGCCTTCGATTAAATCGTTGGTTACGTTTTGGATTTCAAATGCTTCTTTGATTTTACCTTCACGTGCTAATTCAAAGATTTGACGCGCACGGATACCGTTTACGTTGAAGGTTGAGCCGATTGCACCGTCTACACCTAATACGGTTGCTGGTAACATCATTTCATCGAAACCTGCATAGATTAAGTGGTTAGGGAACGCTTTACGCAGACGCTCTAATAGATAGAAATCGCCAGCGGTGAATTTCACACCGATGATTTTTTCATTTTCAAATAATTCTGCGAATTGGCTCACACCGATGTTTACCCCTGTTAAGAACGGGATGGAATAAACAATCATTTTGTTGCCGGTTTCACGAATAATGGTTTCGTAGAAGTTTTTGATTTCCGCAAAGCTGAATTTGTAGTAGAACGGTGTTACCGCTGATAGGCTGTCGTAGCCTAATTCGGTTGCGTATTTACCGAGCTCTACCGCTTCTTTTAAGTTTACGCTACCCACTTGAGCGATTAATGCAATTTCGTCTTTCGCTTCATCTTTCGCAATACGGAAAATTTCTTTTTTCTCTTCGGTTGAAAGCATAAAGTTTTCACCGGTTGAGCCGCCCACATATAAACCGTCCACTTTCATCTTGTCGATGTTGTAGCGGACGATTTGACGTAAACCTTTCTCGTTGATCGTGCCGTCTTCGTTAAAAGAAACGAGTAACGCACTAAAAATACCTTTTAAATTTTTCATTTGAATCTCCAAAATAAGAGTTTGGTTAAAGAGTTAATCCTTGTTTAATGCGATTTTCCGCCCAATATGCTGCACCGATTAAGCCGGCATCTTGTCCAGATTTTGCATTTTCTAATGCACACTGATAAACAGTAGGCATTTCTGATAAGTAGCGTTGAACAAGCGGCAAATACCCTTCCGCCAAGCCCACACTACCACCTAAAACCACTTTTTGTATATCTAAACTGATTTTTAAATCTGCAATTAAATTAGCAATGGCTTTTGCAGATTTTTCTACTAATTCGACCGCTTGTTGATTACCTTGTCTAAAGCGTTCGAATACTTCCTTAGGTGAGCAAGGCTCCGCCCATTTGCTGGAAACTGCCTCAATCGCTCTGCCGGCAGCAATGGCTTCAACACAACCCACTCGACCACAACCGCAAACAGGACCGTTTGGATCAGCAAGCGTGTGTCCGATATGACCGGCAATGCCGTTCGGACCGGTTTGTAACTCGCCGTTTAAAATAATACCGCCGCCTACGCCGGTGGAAACGGTAATAAATACAAAGTTTTTGACCGCTTGTGCGTTCTCAAATAAATATTCCGCACATACCGCTGCTTGTACATCATTTAATAAACCAATCGGCTTATCGGTGTGGTGAGCGATGCTCTCTTTCAGTGGGAATTCTGCCAATCCGCCCAAGTTTTTAGGGTTTAGGGCGGTTAAAACCCCTTGGTTGATAATGCCGGTTGAGGCAACCGCAATAAAATCAAATTGCCCTTGGTAGCCTTGCATAATCTCTGAAATAGCTTGGTGTAAACTTTCCGCCTGATCTTCTTGAGGTCTATCGGTTGGGGTTTGAATTTGCTTACGTTGTTCCACTTGATTGTTGTGAACAATCGCCGTCGCAATTTTCGTACCACCAATATCTATAGCTAAACAACGCATACGTTACCTCTATTTTTGAGCAGATTTCACCGAATCTGCAAACCAACTGACGATATGCTCTAGGCGTGTTAAAGCTGAACCCACCGTTACATAATCGGCACCGATTTCAATCGCGACTTTGGCTAGTTCCGGAGTGTTGTAACGACCTTCCGCCATCACATTACAACCTGCAGCTTTTAAATCTTTTACTAATTGATAATCCGGCTCGTCAGGAATTGGTCCGCCTGTGTAGCCCGACATTGTACTGCCTACAATATCAAAACCTAACTGTTGGCAATGTAAGCCTTCTTCTAGGTTTGAGCAGTCTGCCATCGCTAAACAGCCTTTTTCGTGAATGCGTTTTACTGCATCTTCAATACTCACAGGGCGAGTACGGAACGTACCATCCACGGCAATAATATCGGCACCGGCATCAGCGAGAGCATCAATATCTTCTAAGAATGGAGTAATACGAACTGGCGAATCGGGTAAATCACGTTTTACAATACCGATAATTGGCACATTAATCACAGGACGGGTGGCTTTTAAATTATCCACACCCTCAATGCGGATGCCTTTTGCACCCCCAATCACAGAGGCGGCTGCCATTGCAGCAACAATTTCGGGTTTATCCATCGGACCATCGTCCACCGGTTGGCAAGAGGCAATCAGCCCGTTTTGAATTTTGTTTAAAATAGTATCACGAGATAGTTTTGACATAACGTTTCCTTTTTTAGATTTCAAAAGGTAGTCAATGGACTAGATTTTGGTGTGAAGAAATACTCCAAATAATTATACTTTAATAAATATTTACTACAAATAGAAAAGTGAAAAAATGTGAGATAGGTCGCATTTTTGATAAAAATTTAGCTATGTGATGTGTAAAAACGAAAAAGCCGTTATTGCTAACGGCTTTTAGAATTTGGCGGAAGTGAATGGGAGTCGAACCCACCCGAGAACGCTGGCGTCCTCAACAGGATTTGAAATCCTGCCACCTCACCGGAGATGACGCACTTCCGAATATGTGGCAATATTCTACTTTATTTATTAGAATTATCCAAATTATTCTCTTAAAGAAACCTATTATGCAGCAACTATTTCGCCAAATTCCGTCCATAGACCATCTCTTAAAGCAACCGCAAGCGGTCGAATTATGCCAAAAATTTACACATTCTGCGGTGGTGGAACAATCACGCCTACTGATTGAACAGGCTCGGCAATTTATTGTCAATCATCACGCTGTTCCCTCTTTTATTACTGATGAAAATGAATTTTTTGCTTGCTTGGCAAATCAACTTCAAGCATTGAGTGAAGTAAAAATTCAAACCGTCTTTAACCTTACCGGCACGGTGCTGCATACAAATTTGGGGCGTGGATTATGGTCAGAAAAAGCGGTTGAAGCAGCCACCAACGCAATGCGAAATAATGTGGCGTTAGAGTTTGATATTTCGGAGGGCAAACGCTCGCACCGTGATAATTATATTTCTGAATTAATGCAAAAGCTTACGGGTGCTGAGGCGGCTTGCGTAGTAAATAATAATGCCGCAGCGGTGTTGTTAATGCTTGCCACTTTTGCTCAAGGTAAAGAGGTGATTGTTTCTCGTGGCGAATTGGTGGAAATTGGTGGAGCATTTCGCATTCCTGATATTATGGCTCAAGCGGGCTGTAAGTTGGTGGAAGTTGGTACAACCAACCGTACCCATTTGAAAGATTATCGTAATGCGATCACCGAAAATACCGCCTTTTTAATGAAAGTCCACACCAGTAATTACCACATTGAAGGCTTTACCAGCTCGGTGTCGGAAGAAGAATTGGTTGCATTAGGCAAAGAGTTTAACTTGCCTGTAATTAGCGATTTAGGCAGCGGCTCGCTAACCGATATGCGAGCGTTAAATCTACCTGCTGAACCAATGGTGCAACAAAAAGTGGCAGCGGGTGTGAGTTTGATTTCATTTTCGGGTGATAAATTATTAGGTGGTCCACAAGCCGGTATTATTGTGGGGAGCAAAGCGATGATTGAACAGTTGCAACAACACCCATTAAAACGGGTGCTACGTTGCGATAAAGTAATTTTATCCGCTCTTGAAGCAACACTTCGCCACTATTTATTCCCTGACAAAATCACACAAGATTTACCGACTTTAAACTTACTCACCCAATCGGTCGAAGTACTACAACATAAAGCCGAACGACTAAAAGCCGCATTAAGCAAGCGGTTAAATTCCACTTATACTTTGCAAATTGAACCCAGCATCGCACAAATCGGCAGTGGTGCGTTACCGTCTGAAACCTTACCTTCGGTAGCGGTAACCATTTCCGCCGAAAAACAGAGCGATTTACTCGCATTGGAAAAACAATTTAAAACCTTCCCAAGCCCGATTATCGGCAGATTTTCAGCACAGAAATTTTGGTTGGATTTAAGATCGGTGGCGGAGTTTGAACAATTACTAACAATGTTGGAGAAAGAATGATTTTTGTAACCGCAGGGCACGTCGATCACGGCAAAACCTCTCTTTTACAAGCCTTAACCGGCACAGATACAACCCATCTTCCCGAAGAACAAAAACGGGGGCTGACCATTGATTTAGGCTATGCTTACTTGCCGATAGATAACGATATTTTAGGCTTCATTGATGTGCCGGGGCATCAGCGTTTTTTATCCAATATGTTGGCAGGTTTGGGCGGTATTAACCACGCATTATTGGTTATTTCTGCCGAAGAAGGCATTAAACCACAAACAGAAGAACATCTGGAAATTTTGCGTTTGCTGAATTTCCAGCATATTATGATTGTGCTTACCAAAGCGGACAGAGTTGACGCATCGCAAATTAGCCGGCTAATCGAACAAGTGAAAACCGTTTACCCGTTTTTAGCGGAGGCGAAAACTTTTGTTACCTCAGCCAAAACATTGCAAGGTATTGAAGAATTAAAAGCTCATTTAATTCAGCTTAATCAGCAAAATCACCAAATAAATAAGCCGTTCCGTTATGCGATTGACCGTGTATTTAATGTGAAAGGAGCGGGCTTGGTGGTAACAGGTACAACGGTGGCAGGCAAAGTTAGCGTTGGCTCTGAGTTGTTTTTGTCGAACGGTAAAAAAGTGCGTGTGAAAGCCATTCACGCCCAAAATACACCTTCGGAAATGGGAGTAGCAGGGCAACGTTTGGCGTTAAATATTGCAAACGTGGAAAAAGAAGAAATCAAGCGTGGCGATTGGATTACCGAGCTTGAGCCGAGATTTGCCACCGACCGTATTACGGTTTTACTTACGGCAAATCAAGCCTTAAAAGAGAATAGCATTGTCCATTTGTACCACTTCGCCTCGCATATTACAGGCAAACTCAATTTGCTTGAGGGCAAACAAGCGGTCAAAAATCAGCAATATTTTGCAGAAGTGATTTTAGACGAGCCATTGCATATTGCGGTAAATGATAAGTTGATTATCCGCAGTGGCGATGACAGCCAAACTTTAGCGGGGGCGGAAGTGTTGGAAATCCACTCGCCGAAACGCCATAAACGCACGGATGAGCGTTTAGCATTGGTAAAAAATTTAGCAAAAACGACCGCTTGTAATGATTTTTCAGCACGCATTGATCTTTATCTGCAAAACAGAGCAATGGATTTGCCGTTACTATTATGGGCGGAGCAATGTTTTGCTGAAGATATTGCAAAACTTGGCTTTGATGTTTCTTCAAAATGGTTATTCAATGCCGATTTTAAAGCCCAAGCTCAGCAACGAGTGTTGGAAAAAATGGCGGAATATCATCAGCAGCACCAAGATCAAATCGGTGTAACCAAAGCCCGTTTATATCGCATTGCGTTATTGGATTTGCCTGAACATTTGGCTAATCAATTTATTGATGATTTGGTGGAGCAAAAAGTCTTGGCAAATAGCCGAGGTTGGTTGCACTTGCCTGAACATCGCATTGAGTTTAATGCGAGCGAATTGCAAATTTGGCAACAAATTCGACCGCTTTTTGAAGCAACTAATCAAGCACTTTGGGTGCGAGATATTGCGAGCTCGCTCTCTATTGATGAAACCCAAATGCGTAATCTTCTGTATAAAGCAGGAAAGTTAGGTTATTTGATCCCGATTGTGAAAGACCGCTTCTTATTAAGTGAGCAAATTAGCGAATTTGCCGCATTGATTAAGAAATTTATAGCGGAAAATGGCTCGATTTCGGTGAATCAATTGCGTGATGAGTTAGGTTATGGGCGAAAATTAACAGTTCAGTTAATTGAATATTTCGACCGTTCCGGTTTTTTGAGACGCAAAGGTGATGTACATTTGTTACGAGATTGTGAAACTTTTGCATCAAATTAATTCAGAATAGAATTTTTTATTATTAAAAATAAATTTACTAATTTAAAAATCTATGTTAAAACTCAAAATCCAAGAGGCAAATGCAACTCAAAGAAGTTTCGTATCTCTTATGGTGTTTGGAGCGGTGGCTCAAAAACAAAAATTCTTATTTTCCCTCTTAATATTTAGGAGCTAAAAAATGAAAAAATTAGTCAAACTTTCTTTCCTTGCAAGCCTTGTGATGGGAACTGCTTCAGTTCAAGCGGCTGAAACGTTCGTAACTATCGGTACAGGTGGTCAAACCGGGGTTTATTATGTTGTAGGTCAATCAATCTGCCAATTAGTAAACCGTGATTCAGCGAAAACAGGTTTAAAATGTAATGCACCTTCAACCGGAGCTTCGGTTGCAAACCTAAACTCAATTGCAGCGAAAGAAATGGATATGGGTATTGCACAATCAGACTGGCAATATCACGCATATAATGGCTCAAGCTCATTTGAAGGTAAGAAAAACGATAAGATCCGTGCTATTTTCTCACTTCACCCTGAACCATTCACCGTAATGGCTCGTACTGATGCGAATATCAAATCTTTCGATGATTTAAAAGCAAAACGTGTAAACGTGGGTGATCCTGGTTCCGGCACTCGTGCAACAATGAATGTTATCTTAGCTGCAAAAGGTTGGACGGATAAAGATTTTAAAGTGGCTTCTGAGTTAAAACCGGCTGAAATGGCATCGGTAATGTGTGATAACAACTTAGATGCAATCACTTATAATGTAGGTCATCCGAACGGTGCGTTAAAAGAAGCAGCAGCATCTTGTGATGCAAAATTAGTACCGGTAACCGGTCCTGAAATCGATAAATTAGTGGCAGATCACTCATACTATGCAAAAGCAACTATTCCGGGCGGTTTATATAAAGGTTCTGATGAACCAACAGAAACCTTCGGTGTGTATGCAACCTTAGTAACTTCTGCCGATGTTGATTCAGATAAAGTGTATAACGTAACTAAAGCGGTATTTGATAACTTCGACCGTTTCAAACGTTTACACCCGGCGTTTGAAAATTTAAAACAAGAAGAAATGATTAAAAATGCACTTTCTGCTCCGTTACACGAAGGGGCTGTGCGTTACTACAAAGAGAAAGGTTGGATTAAATAGTCCGCTTTTATCTTAGATTTATGCGTAATCAGCACGTTTTTTGGCGTGCTGGTTTTTTGCGTTTATAAGGCTGTTGATAATTTATCGATTTTTCCTTTTGATCTATAAGTTATCCATAGTATTTTGTTTAGCAAGCGGTGGTTTTTTCGAGAAAATTTGCAAATTTTTTATCAAATATGACCGCTTGTCTTTTTGAGGAATTATTATGTCGGTTGAATCTAAAGCTGATTATGATGACCTACAAGATATGGTCGCTTCAAACGATACAGGTGGTCGAACTCCGTCCGGTTTGGCGAAAAAAGCCATTGTGTATGTCGCTATTCTTTGGTCTATCTTCCAAATTTACTACGCTTCTCCATTGCCATTTGTTTTCCAAGAATGGCTTACCCAAGCAGGTATTAACTTGAATGTGGTGGTAGATGACACCAAAGCTCGTTCTATCCACTTAGCCTTTGCGATGTTCTTGGCTTTCCTGTCTTATCCTGCCTTTGCAACTTCGCCAAAACATCGTATTCCAAAGATTGATTGGGTGTTTGCGATAGTCGGAGCTTGCTTGGCGTTGTACTATATTTTCTTCTATGAAGGCTTGGTAAAACGCTTTGGTGCACCTAATACACAAGATATTATCGCAGGTTGCTTAGGGATTTTATTAGTGCTTGAAGCTACTCGTCGTAGCTTAGGCTTGCCGCTTGTTATTATTGCGATTGTGTTCCTGATTTATAACTTCTTCGGGCAATATTTCCCTGCTGATTGGATTGTAAGCCATCGCTCAGGTTCACTTTCCCAAATTATTAACCAACAATGGATTACCACCGAAGGGGTGTTTGGTGTTGCACTCGGTGTTTCAACGAAATATGTGTTCTTGTTTGTGTTGTTTGGTGCATTGTTAGACAAAGCCGGTGCAGGTAACTATTTCATTAAGACCGCTTTTGCTTATTTAGGGCATTTGCGTGGTGGTCCTGCAAAAGCAGCGGTAGTCTCTTCTGCATTAACAGGATTAATTTCAGGTTCATCAATTGCGAATGTGGTAACCACAGGTACGTTCACTATTCCAATGATGAAACGTGTTGGTTTTACTAAAGAAAAAGCGGGTGCGGTGGAAGTGGCATCTTCCGTGAACGGACAGATTATGCCACCGGTAATGGGAGCAGCGGCATTTTTGATGATTGAATATGTGAATATGCCATATAGTCAATTGATTACGCACGCCTTCTTACCGGCATTGATTTCTTATATCGCATTGGTTTATATCGTGCATTTAGAAGCTTGTAAGATGAATTTACAAGGCTTACCAAGAGCGGAAGAACCAAGCCCGATTTTAGTTTTCTTGTTAAGAACTGTTGCTTCAATTTTAGTGATTGTTGGTCTGGCTATCGGGGTTTACTACGGTTTAGGTTGGATTCGTAATGTTGCTGAAGATTATGCCTTCATTATCGTTTGCGTCTTCTTAGGCTTGTGGTATTTACTGGCAATTCGCCGTGTAGCAAACTACCCTGATTTAGAAGCGGACGATCCAAATTCAGAGATTGTCTCTCTACCAAAAAGAAAACCAACCGTAAATGCAGGCTTACATTACCTCATTCCTGTTGTTGTGTTGCTTTGGTGCTTAATGGTGGAAATGCTTTCGCCGGGTTTATCTGCATTCTGGGGAACAATTACATTAATTTTCATTCAATTAACCCAACGTCCGTTACTCAATTTCTTCCGTAAGGAGACGGTAACGAAAGAGATTATCAAGCAAGGTATTCGAGATGTGGTAGATAGCCTTGAGGCTGGCGGTCGTAATATGACGGGTATTGCCCTTGCAACTGCAACCGCAGGTATTATTGTGGGGGTTGTTGCATTAACAGGTTTCGGTGTGCAGCTCTCAAGTGTGATTGAGTTACTATCAATGGGCAACATTGTACTAATGTTGATTTTAGTTGCTATCTTCAGCTTGATTTTAGGTATGGGCTTACCAACTACAGCAAACTACATTGTGGTGTCATCATTAATGGCAACGGTGATTGTGGAAGTTGGTCGCCAAAACGGTTTAATTGTGCCATTGATTGCTGTGCATTTATTTGTGTTCTATTTCGGGATTATGGCTGACGTTACCCCACCTGTTGGTTTAGCTTCTTTCGCAGCAGCGGCAATTTCAGGCGGTAGCCCGATTAATACAGGTATGGTTGCGTTTAAATATAGCTTAAGAACAGCAATTTTACCGTTCTTATTTATTTTTAATACCGACTTATTATTAATTGATCTGCGTTATCCGGGGCACGGCTGGGTAGTCTTTATTACTGCAACCGTTGGGGTTCTCGCCTTTACCTCTGCAACAATGCAATATATTGTTACCAAAAACAAATGGTGGGAAACGGTGTTGCTTGTAGTTGCGGCATTTGCCTTGTTCCGTCCGGGCTTCTTTATGGATAGAATTTATCCGTCAGAACGCTATATTGAGCCGGTGCAGTTTGAAGAACAATTACTTGAGAGCAAAGTGGGTCAAAGCGTTACTTTAAAAGTGGAAGGTTTGAACCCTTACGGTAAAGAAATTGAGTTCTACGCTCAATTACCTGTACCGGAAGGTTTAACCGGCGAAGAACGTTTGAAAAACTTAGGTTTAACGCTTATTCAAACTGATGAAAAAATCGAAGTTGATGGCGTAGAAACACCAAAAGTGGTGATTGATATGGTTGAGATTGATTCCCCAGCGGCTAAAGCAGGCTTAAACTGGGATCAAACTATTCACTATGTTGCAGTTCCACAAGATGCACCATCGAAAGATTGGATTTTCATTCCAGCCTTGTTAGTGGTGTTTGGCGTGGTGCTAAACCAACGTCGTCGTGTGAAAAAATCATAAGTAAATGGGAGGGCATTCCCTCCCTATAGGATTTATTATGTATAACAAAATACTGATAGCTATTGATTTAGCAGATCTTAAAAGTGCGAAATATGTGGTAGATACTGCGTTAAAAATGACTGCAAATAATCCAAATGCAGTTTATCGTGTGGCTTCTATTATTGAACCTGTGGATAACAGTCTCATTTCAGCGTTTTTACCAAAAAACTTTGATAAAGCGGTTGTTGAGGAAGCAAATCAGAAATTGCACGAGTTTACGGAGGCATATTTTCCTGAAGGTTCAAAAGTGCAGCACATTGTTGCGTATGGCACAATTTACGAAGAAATTTGCCGTATTGCTGATGAGAAAGCGGTTGATTTAATCCTAATGCTTGCAAGTAGTAAGCCGGAAGCAAAAGGATTAAGCTCTAATACGGTAAAAGTTGCTCGTAATACAAACAAGCCAATTTTAGTTTTAAGATAATCTCGCATTCAGTTACAATAGTGCCATTCTGTCGAATGGCATTTTTATTTATGAAAAAACAATCTACAAAAGCACTTTCTTCTCGAGCAGTGAGTGCAACTATTATTTTACAAGTTTTAGATCAAGGGAAATCGCTCTCAACCCTTATTCCTGAAGCTCAAAAACAGCTTGACCCAAAAGATTTACCTTTGGTACAAGAAATTACTTTTGGGGTGTGCAGAGTGTTGCCTCGCCTTGAATCGATCATCAAATTATTGGTAGAAAAACCCCTAAAAGACAAAACCCGTTTAGTACATTGCTTATTGCTGGTCGGGTTATATCAATTGCTTTATATGCGAGTGCCCGCCCACGCAGCGGTTGATGAAGTAGTTAATGCAACCAAATCGCTAAAATTAGATAGCTTCCGAGCCTTAACCAACGGTGTGCTTCGTCGTTTCTTGCGAGAGCAGGACGAAATGTTGGCAAAGGTAGATAAACATTGGCAAACGTTACACCCTGAATGGCTGGTGAACAAACTCAAAAAGGTCTATCCAAATTGGCGAGAAATTGTGGAGGCAAACAACCAACGTCCACCAATGTGGATTAGGGTCAATCAGCAACATATCAAAGCAAAAGACTATGCCGTATTACTTGGCGATGTAGTTGCAAAAAATTCAGCAAATCTGACCGCTTGTTCCCCTCATTGTGCCTTGCTATTAGATAAGCCGGTTAGCGTAAATCAACTACACAATTTCGAGCAAGGTTGGGCAACGGTGCAAGACGCTCACGCACAATGGTCGGCAGAATTGTTGGGAGCAGAAAATGGTGAAACTATTTTAGATGCCTGTGCTGCTCCGGGCGGAAAAACCACTCATATTTTAGAAAAAGCACCGAATGCAAAAGTTATCGCATTAGATATTGAAGAAAGCCGTTTAAACCGAGTGCGAGAAAATTTAGTCAGACTTCAGCAAAGTGCAACTGTGATTTGTGGTGATGCTTCAAAGCCTCAAGAATGGTTAGACGGTGATGTAATGTTCGACCGTATTTTATTAGATGCCCCTTGTTCCGCAACAGGGGTTATTCGTCGCCACCCTGATATTAAATGGCTACGCCAAGAAAGCGACATTCCGGAGCTGGCACAATTACAAGGTAATATTTTAAGAGCATTATGGGATAGACTGAAACCCAACGGTATTTTGCTTTATGCAACTTGTTCGGTATTACCTGAAGAAAATAGCGAACAAATTCAACGATTTGTACAAGAAACGCCAAATGCAAAATTAATGGAAATGGATTTTAACGGTGAAAAAGTATTGGAAAAGCAGTTTTTTCCACACCAAAATGGTGGCGATGGTTTCTTCTACGCAAAATTACAAAAAGTGGCAAATTAAATGAAAATTATCATTTTAGGTGCAGGACAAGCAGGCTCTACACTGGCAGAAAATTTAGTGAGTGAAGATAACGATATTGTTTTAATCGACAACGATCCTGCACGCTTAGACAAGTTAAAAGATAAGCACGATTTACAAGTTATTCGTGGTGAATTTGCCTCTCCTCGAACACTCCGAGATGCGGGAGCAAATGATGCAGATTTATTAGTTGCCGTTACCAGTAGCGATGAAGTAAATATGATTGCTTGCCAAATTGCCTATACGCTATTTAATGTTCCGACCAAAATTGCTCGTATTCGTAATGCCGATTATGTGAGAGAAAGAGAGCGACTATTTAATAATGATGTGTTGCCAATTGATCATATTATCGCTCCGGAAATTTTAGTAAAAGAAGATATTCTACGCCTTATTCACTATCCGGGAGCATTGCAAATTACCCAATTTGCCAATGAATTAGTGAGTATTGTAAACGTAAAAGCCTATTATGGTGGACCGCTAGTGGGCTACCCGATTTCCGCATTGCGAGATCATCTCCCACACATTGAAGCTCGTATTGTGGCGATTTTCCGACAAGATAAAGCAATTGTGCCACAAGGTTCAACCATTATTGAAGCAGGCGATGAAGTCTTTTTCATCTGTGCCACTCAACATATCCGAGCGGTAATGGGGGAATTACAACGCCTAGATAAGCCCCATAAACGCATTATGATTGTAGGTGGTGGGAGTATTGGTTCGTCTCTGGCACGAGATTTGGAAGATCAATATCGAGTTAAAATTATTGAACGCAATCCAAAACTAGCCGAAAAGTTAGCTGAGAAACTCTCCAACACACTTGTTTTAACTGGTGATGCTTCTGATGAAGAATTGCTGTTTGAAGAGCATATCGAAAATATCGACTTATTCCTTGCGGTAACGAGCGATGACGAAGCCAATATTATGTCCGCACTACTGGCAAAACGGCTAGGTGCAAAAAAAGTGATTATTTTAGTGCAGCGTTCGGCTTATCTACACCTTATTCAAGGTGGTACTATTGATATTGCAATCTCTCCTCAACAAGCTACTATTTCAGAGTTAGCAAGTTATGTTAGAAAGGGCGACATTTTACAAGTTTCCTCGTTAAAATTAGGTGTTGCCGGTGCGGTAGAAATCATCGCTCACGGCGATGAAAGCTCTTCAAAAGTGGTAGGCAGACAAATCCGAGAAATAAAACTGCCACAAGGTGCAATTGTAGGTGCGGTAGTGCGAGGCGAAGAAGTTATTATTGCCCACAAATCTACCGTCATTCAAGAAAACGACCGAGTTATTATTTTTGTAAACGATAAGAAACAAATAGACGAAATTGAAAAACTGTTCCAAATTGGGGTGTTTTTCTTATAAAAGAAAGAGCATTGTTTTAAAGCAATGCTCTTTTTCGTTTGCAAATTTTTAAGCAAATATTACCGCTTGTAGTTGATTAACGGAAAGGTTGATCTAACGGCACTTCTGCATCAGGTTCACGTGTAATGCGGTTACGCAAATCACGGCGGATAACCTCAATGGTCCAGAACCAGAAAATATGACCTACTAATTCTGAAATGTGTTCGTATAAAGGCCATTCAGCAACAGGTGGTGTTAATCCTAAAGCAGGGAATGTGATGTAGTGAACACAGATGTTTGCAATAATACCTGCACCAATACCTTGCCAGAATTTAATTTTTGGGAAAATTTCCGCAACGATACAGTAACCAATCGCAAATACTAAAGAGAAGATCATATGAGTTACACCGATTGAGTTGAATGGGTGATCTGCAAAGGTAAAGGCAACGGTGTTGTAAGGGTCGATGCCGATATAATCACGCAAGAACACCGCCGGTGGGTTTAAAAACGCACGTGAACACTCTTGTAATGCAATTGTTTTGGCGGCAACTTGATCTGCTGCGGCATTCATTGCATCTAAAACAGGTTGTGGACAAGCTGCGGTGAATAAATCAATCGGGCTACGCGGTGGGAATGGATGCTCTGCTCCCCATTTTACAAATGCTGAGATAATACCTGCAATAATACCGATAAATACAGCTAAACCATAACGGCGACGGTTTGGGTTTGTTTGTTGGAAAATACTCATAATGAAATCCTAATTTGAAAGAATTATTGTGTTACTCCATTTTATGAAACGTTATTTCACAATGGCAAGAGCATTTTGCACCTAATTAATTCAAATAGCAAATTAAATAATCAAGATGAGGTAATCATAAATAATTATTTAACTATTGAATAACATTTCATTCTTATTGTTTTCAATTTGGATACAAAATTGATTAAAAATAACCCCGCTCAAAAATGAGTGGGGTTTTGAATTTTTATCTTAAAAATTAGACTTTATCATCAAACTGTAAGTAAACCACTTGAGTTTGGAGGTACTCTTCTAAGCCGTGTTTACCGTCTGCACCGCCAATACCCGATTTACGCCAGCCAGCGTGGTAGCCTTGCATTGCTTCAAAGTTTTCACGGTTTACATAGGTTTCACCGAATTTCAGGCGAGAGATCACTTTCATTGCTTTGTTAATGTTTTGGGTGTAAACCGAAGAGGTTAAGCCGTATTCGCAGTCGTTGGCGAGTTTAATCGCCTCATCAATGGTTTCAAAGGTGGCAACTGGAATAACCGGCCCGAAAATCTCGTGGCGCATAATATCCATGGTGTTGTCCACATTATCGATGATCGTCGGTTCAAAATAGTAACCGGTGCCTTCCACCGCTTTACCGCCTAATACTAAGTTACCGCCTTGATGAATCGCGTGACTCACCATTTCTTGCACTTTGTGTAAGCCTTTTTCATTCACCATCGGGCCCATATCAATATCATCGCGCTCTAACGGGTTGCCGTATTTGACCGCCTTCATTCGCTCAACGAGTTTTTGTACGAACTGCTCTTTGATAGAGCTGTGCACGTAAATACGCTCTGCACAGTTACATACCTGTCCTGAGTTGATCACACGAGAGTTCACCACCGCAGTCGCAGCAAGGTCTAAATCCGCATCATCCAATACAATCGCAGGGGCTTTACCGCCTAATTCTAAATTCACTTTGATGATGTTTTTGCTCGCCGCTTCCATTACTTTGTGACCAGCGAATTGGCTACCGGTGAATGACACCATGCCCACTTTTTCATTGCCAGAAAGCTCTGGGCCAACTTCGTTGCCGTAGCCAGTGACGACATTAAATACGCCTTTCGGTAAGCCGATTTGATGCACGATTTCAGAGAATAAAATCGCATTGTTTGGTGCATCTTCACTTGGTTTAATCACGATAGTGTTACCTGTTACCAATGCAGGAGCAGCTTTACGCGCAATAAGGAAGAACGGGAAGTTCCACGGCAGAATACCGGTGGTCACACCAATCGCTTTTTTGTAGAGGAAAATATGTTCGTTCGGGCGGTCACTTTGGATAATTTCGCCTTCATAACGGCGAGCCCACTCTGCCATATAATCTAAATAGTCGGCCGTGAAATGCACTTCAATAGTGGCGAGAGAAAGGGTTTTCCCCATCTCTTCGGAAATGGTGCGAGCGATTTCATCGGCGCGCTCACGAATGCCTACCGCAATTTTGCGCAGATATTGCCCACGTTGTACAGCCGGTAAACGTTCCCACGCTTCTTGTGCGGCTTCGGCTGCATCAATGGCAATTTTAGCGTCTTCTTCACCACCGCGTGGTACTTCGGAAATTGCTTGTTCGGTTGCTGGGTTGTAAACCGCTAATGTGCGTCCGTCTAATGCTGGGACGAATTCACCGTTAATGTACATTTGATACTGTTTTACCATCATTTGCTCCTTTTATATCCGCTATGGAAAATTCATACTTATCATTTGCTAATTGGTCAAGTTTTGCAAATGAATTGTTGTTTTTATGTTAAGCTTGATAAATAAATGTGAATAAGATCACATTTATTTCTGATTAAAAACCAATAAAAATGCCCGATTTTTCCATAAAATTGAAAAAATCGGGCATTTTTATAAACTAGATTTTGTTTGCTGTGTAGAAAATTAGAATGCAATTTTATACACTTCTAACAATTCTTCAGGGGTGCAATCACGAGGGTTACCACCGGTGCAGACATCATTGAAAGCATCTACCGATAGTGCCGGTAAGTCTTCTTCTTTCACGCCAATTTGGTGAAGTTTTGGTGGAATCCCCACATCTTGTGAAAGTTGTTGAACCGCTTTGATCGCAGCATTACGATATTCTTCTTGGCTCATTTCATCAACACCTTTGACGCCCATTGCTCGGGCAATTTCACGGTATTTTTCGCCGGTGTAGTTTTTGTTAAATTCCATTACATACGGTAATAGCACCGCATTCGCAATACCGTGTGGGGTGTCGTAGTAAGCTGAAAGTGGGTGTGCCATACTATGCACTACGCCTAAGCCCACATTTGAGAACCCCATACCTGCCACATATTGACCGAGAGCCATTCCTTCAATATCTTTTGGATTTTTCTCTACCGCACCGCGTAGTGAACGGCTGATAAGTTCAATCGCTTTTAAGTGTAGGGCGTCCGTTAATTCCCAAGCGGCTTTGGTGATATAGCCTTCGATGGCGTGGGTAAGTGCATCCATACCGGTTGCTGCTGCAAGGCTTTTCGGCATAGATTCCATCATATCCGGATCGACTAATGCCACTGCCGGTACATCGTGTACGTCCACACACACGAATTTACGTTTTTTCTCTTCGTCTGTGATAACGTAGTTGATGGTTACTTCCGCTGCAGTACCTGCGGTGGTTGGCACTGCGATAATCGGTACACATTTTTGGTGGGTTGGGGCAACGCCTTCGAGTGAAAGCACATCGCTAAATTCAGGGTTATTAATGATGATACCAATCGCTTTCGCACTATCAATTGGTGAGCCACCACCGATAGCGATTAAATAGTCTGCACCGGAGGCTTTAAATTTTTCTACGCCAGCTTTGATCACATCAACTGCCGGGTTGGCTTTCACTTCATCAAAAATTTCATAAGGTAGATTTTCTGCATCAAGTAAGTCAGTTACTTTTTGTGCAACATTAAACTTGATAAGATCTTTGTCTGTAACGACAAGAGCTTTATTGAAACTGCGACTTTTCACTTCGTGAACAATGTGTTGAATTGCTCCTTTACCGTGATAGCTGGTTTCGTTAAGGATCAGACGATTTGACATAATATTTTCCTTCTTAAAAGTTAAACAATTCGGTTAACTTGCAAGCGGTAAAATTATGGCGATTTTTTGCAAATTTTTATAAAAATTTCACCGCTTGTAATAATAAATTCGGCTGATAATGCATTAGGAATAGCAGTTAAAACTAAATATTTAAAATACGTTTTATTTCATCACGATAGTGTTCTGCTTCACTACCAAAGATGGATTGAATCACGGAGCCTGAAGTAACTACACCTAAAGCACCCACCGATTTGATTT
The DNA here is from genome assembly GCF_056854775.1 of Mannheimia sp. Taxonomy (NCBI): domain Bacteria; kingdom Pseudomonadati; phylum Pseudomonadota; class Gammaproteobacteria; order Pasteurellales; family Pasteurellaceae; genus Mannheimia; species Mannheimia sp. The sequence continues at coordinate 20,584 of NZ_JBXGGI010000149.1, read as the reverse complement.
TGTCCCATTCTACGATTTGGGTATTTTTGACTTCAACACGCAAGCGTGTGATACAGGCGTAAACATCAACAATATTTTCTTTGCCACCAAGGGCTGCAATCACAACAAGAGCTTTATCGGTAAGAGAGTTTGACATAGAGTTTTCCTTTTTGGTTAAAGGGTGGGTTGCCCCACCCTGTTTAACTTGGTGTTTAGTAAAGAACACCTTTCGCTTCTTCGCTATCAATGTTTTCTTTCGTGACATACACCACCCCGGTATCGATCACTTTTTCAACTTTCTCGCCTTTAATCAATTTACCGATGGTGTCCACGCCTTTGTAGCCCATTTGGTAAGAAGATTGCACCACGATGCCGTCTAAAGTCCCATCACGTACGAAGTTTTGTAAGTCTGAGTTACCGTCAAAGCCAACAGCAACGATTTTGCCTGCGAAACCTTTTTGTTTCACTGCACGTGCCATACCGACTGCGGTTGGTTCGTTCGCACCGAAGATCGCTGCGATGTCTGGGTTAGAACCTAAAACGTCTTCAGTTTGGTTCAATGCTTTGGTCATATCAGAGTCTGAGTAGTATGGGCCGACGATTTTGTAATCTGCTTTCGCTTTGATTTCATCAACAAAGCCACCGGTACGCTCAATCGCAGACGCTGCACCTTGGGTGAAGCTCATGACTGCCACTTTGCCACCTTTCACTTTTGCCAATAATTTTTCAGCTGCTAATTTACCTGCCGCACGGTTATCGGTCGCTAGGAATGATTGGTAGTATTTGCCGTCACTGTTGATACCTGAGTCAATTAATACCACTGGAATGCCGCTTTCATAAGCTTTTTTCACAGCCGGTACTAATGCCACCGGGTCAGATGCGGCAAGTACGATACCTGCTACACCACGGTTTACAGCGTTGTCCACCATATTTACTTGGGCGTCAATCGCAGTTTCAGCTTCAGGACCTTGGAAAGTCACTTTGTATTGTCCACCAATATCTTTACCTGCAACTTCCGCACCTTTACGTACGTTTTGCCAGAAGGTAGAGTTAGCTGATTTTACGATTACAGCGATTTCATCGGATTTTGCCCACGCTGAGCCTGCAAATAGGGTTGATAAACCTAAGATAGTTGCAGTGAATAATGCGGTTTTTTTCATTTTAAATTCTCCTATGAGAGTTGATTATTTTTTACCGGCTTTTTTAGATTGACGTAGTTGGTCAAGAGAAACCGCTACGATAATCACAAGCCCGATGACAATCATTTGAACAAATGAAGAGACGCCATTCATATTCAAACCATTACGGAGTACACCGATAATGAATGACCCAATCAGTGTGCCAGGGATTGTACCGATACCACCTGAAAGTGATGTACCCCCAACAACAGCACTGGCGATAGCATCCAGCTCGTAAGATACACCACCGTTTGGCTGTGCAGTTACTAAGCGAGAGGCTAGAATTACACCTGTTAAACCAGAGAGTAAACCACTGGCAGTATAGGCATAAAGTTTTACGATATTGGTTTTGATACCGGATAAGCGAGCTGCTTCTTCGTTAGAACCAATTGCGTATAAGTAACGTCCAACTTTCAATTTAGCTAAAGCGAAAGTGAACAAGATGGTAATGAAGATCATGATGATTACAGGGTATGGAATACCGGCAAACACCACTTTCGGTAAGCCGTTTGCTCCTTCTTCAACAATTTTAAATAACGCACCGTTACCTAAGTTAGCAAAGGATTCCGGCATACCTGATACAGGCGCTGCGTTGGTGACATAAAGCGCTAAACCACGAGCCACCATCATCATACCAAGGGTTGCGATAAATGGCGGGAGTTTCATACGAGTGACTAATACGCCGTTGATTAAACCGCAGATACCGCCTACGATAATCCCGAAAATCATACCAAGTGGTACCGGTACGCCTGCGTTTACGATCATTGCCGCTGCGACACCGGAAAGTGCTACAACTGAACCGGTACTTAAGTCAATCCCGCCGGTTAAGATTACGCAGGTTGCCCCGATACCGATTAAGGCGATGGTAGAGGTTTGTAAACCTACCGTCATAATGTTGTTAGAGGTAAAGAAGTATTCATTGGTTACGCTGAAGAAGATGATTAACAGAACTAAACCTGCTAATGCTGCCATTTTGCGTAACATTTCTTTTTGTTTTTCACTCATTTTGCCACCCCATATTCTTTAGCAAACATATTTTTCACACCTGTTGCATAATGCATAATTTCTTCTTGGTTGGTTTTCTTGGTTTCAAGCATACCGGTCATTCTGCCTTCACGCATCACGATGATACGGTCTGAAATACCTAATACTTCCGGTAATTCTGATGAAATCACAATTACCCCGACACCGCTTGCCGCTAACTCATCAAGGAGCTGATAGATAGCGTATTTCGCCCCAACGTCGATACCACGGGTTGGTTCATCGAAGATCATCACTTTCGCTTCACGGAACAACCATTTGCCGATAACTACTTTTTGTTGGTTACCACCACTTAAGTTTTGTACTTTTTGTTCAATGGTTGGTGTTTTGATTTCCATTTTGTCGATAAAGGTATTTGAGGCTTTTTCTTCCTCTTCGTAGGAAATTACACCAAGTCCGTTAGAGACTTTATCCATCGATGCCATAGTGATATTTTCACGAATTGACATTCTTACTGCTACACCGTTAAGTTTACGGTCTTCAGATAAGTAGGCGATACCTGCTTGAATCGCATCGCTTGGGTCTTTAATACTCACTTTTTGGTCGTGAATAAAAATTTCACCGCCATCAAGTGGGTCTGCACCGAAAATCGCACGAGCTAATTCAGTACGTTTTGCCCCCACTAAGCCTGTGAAACCTAAAATCTCACCTTTACGCAAGTCAAAGTTAAGCGGCTCAAACACGCCGTGGCGTTCTGCGTTCATTACCGAAAGAATAATTTCATCAGTTACGACAGCAGTTTTTGGTGGGAAGTGGTTATCCAATGAACGACCTACCATTTTAGTGATGATTTCATCCATCGTGATTTCATCAAATTTATGGTTAGATACATAAGTTCCGTCACGGAAAATCGTAATGTGGTTACAGATGCGTTTAAGTTCTTCCATACGGTGAGAAATGTAAACAATACTCACGCCTTTAGAACGTAGCTTATCCACTAATTCAAAGAGTTTATCGATCTCTTTTTCTGTTAAGGCTGAGGTTGGCTCATCCATAATCAGAATTTCAACATCGAAAGAGAGGGCTTTGGCAATTTCCACCATTTGTTGTTTTGCCACTGATAACATTCTCACTTCATCAGTCGGGTCCACATCAATATCAAATAATGCCAATAATTTTGCCGATTCCTCAATCATTTTCTCTTTATCGACCAAGCCGTGTTTTAAAGGCTCACGGGCAAAGAAAATGTTTTCTGCCACGGTTAAATGTGGAATGAGGTTCAGCTCTTGGAAAATCATACTGATACCGGCTTTTTGTGCCTCTAAAACCGATTCAAATTGAACAGGTTTGCCTTTATACACAATTTCGCCTTGATCCGCTTTATGCACACCAATCATACATTTCATTAATGTCGATTTGCCTGCACCGTTTTCCCCCATTAGGGCGTGAACTTCGCCCTTACGCAAGGTGAGTTCAACATTTTTTAATGCATTCACACCGGCAAAAGATTTGCTGATGTTTTTCATCGTCAGTATTACTTCGTTTGACATACTGCACTCCGTTTGTAAATTTCTTTCAAAAAAGAACCGCTTGTTGTTTTAGTCTTAGTCTTCGCCTTCAACCCAAGAGCCGTAGGATTTAAATTTTTCTAATACGATATCCATCTGTGCTTTGTTTAAGGTTGGAATTGGCTTGCCGGTAGCAAGAAGTTTTAAATACCATTCGGCGATCACTTCCACTTCATGTGCCACACCTAAAGCTTTATCAAGGGTTTTGTCTGCAGTAATTAAACCGTGGTGGGCAAGTAAAATTGCTTTGCTGCCTTTGATGCCTTCACGCACATAACCTGCCAATTCGTTTGTGCCGAATGGGGCATAAGGTACGCAAGGAATATGGTCTGTGCCGGTGCAAGCAATCATATAGTGGATTGCCGGAATCGGTTCACCGAAAATAGACACTGCCGCACAGTTTTTCGCGTGGTTGTGGACCACTGCATTTAATTCGGGGCGGGCTTCATACACTGCCAAGTGGAATTGCCATTCGCTTGAAGGTAGTTTGCCCTCTTCGTGTTTACCGTTGGCATCAACGAACACGATAGAATCTTCAGTCATTTCTTCATAAGGGGTGCCGGTTGGGGTAATAAGCATTCCGTCTTGATAACGTACGCTGACATTACCTGCTGTCCCTTGGTTTAATCCCAGTCTGGTCATTTCAAGACAGGTATCAATGATTTGTCTTGAGAGTTGCTGTCTGTTCATAATAAACTCCTTTTAATTTGTAAAAAATTTTGTCTTTTGAACCGCTTGTAGTGGGCGATTAAGGCACTGGCGTTACACCTTTTTTAATAATAATGTTGCCGTATTTCGCTAATTCGCCTGTGATTACCACAGCATAAGCGGTTTTAGCTCTGTCGTAGAAAGCGAAACGTTCCACTCGTTCGACTTTCGGTGCTACACCATTTACTTTTTTAATCGCAGCGAGATAACGCTCTTCCACGCTTGGGTCGAGAGAATCGCCCGGCACGGCTTGCATCATCGCAAGTGGGGCTTCTACATATTGGTCAAATTCAAACAGAGCGGAAATGCCTTCTAATAGAGTCTCAACACTTAAACCGTCTGCACGAATCACTTTGTGATGAATCGAGTGAGCAGGGAAATGAGCATCTGAAAGCACTAATTCATCGCCGTGCCCCATTTCCGCTAAAGTTTTTAGTAATTCCGGAGAAATTGCCGGGTGGATACCTTTTAACATTTCAAACTCCTATTTATAAAAATTGCTGTTCTCTGATGGCTCAACCCGTTTTACATTCGGTTTCATTGCTTGTTGTGCGGCATTTGGATTTTTAAACACTCCCGCACCGGCAAAGGTAAACATTGCTGCACCCAACACGGTACTTTCAGGGAAATCCACCACATCAATCGGGCAATTTAAAACATCGGCTCGGATTTGGTTCCATAACGCATTTTTAGAACCGCCACCCACGCAAATTAAACGCTCCGCATTGAAGTTGCCAACTTGTTGCAACACATCTAGCCCTGCTTTTAAGCGATACGCCATATATTCCAAACCTGCACGGTAAATTTCGCCACGTGCGGTGTGCATAGATAAGCCGATAATCGAGCCTGTCTGTCCGGTTGTACCGTCAAAGTTACCCACTAATTTCACGCCGTTTGAACCGGCTGGCACTTCGCTAGCCTCGTTAATCATTGTGGCGTAGTAGTTTGGTGTACCTGCCACATCAGAGAAGAAACGTTTACCAAACCATTCCATCACGCCAGAGGCAACCCATTGCACGCCCGGGTTGAAGTAGCCAGCTTGGCTGTCAAATTCAATGGTTAAACCGTTTTGAACGAATTGCCATTCCGGTTTCGCTTGTGGGGTACGAACCATTAAAATTTCCCAAGTGCCTGAACTCAGTACAGGCTGGTTGTAACCTGCACCTGAGCCAAAGATGGCGAATTGGGTATCGTGTCCGCAAGAAATCACAGGAATTTGACCGCTTAAACCAAGCTCGTGGGAAATGTCTCCTTTTAATGTTCCCACAACCTCTCCCGCACTTTTCATCGGTGGGAATTGGTTTTCGTTTAAACCCAGTAAATCCAAGACTTCTTTATCCCAATGATCGCTTTCAATGTTTGTCATCATTGAGGTTCCTGCCATTGTGCGGTCTGTGCTTTTTACACCTGTTAAGCGATACGTTAAGATAGAAGAAATGAATAAGAAACTGTCTGCTTGGGCGTAAATTTCTGGTTTATTTTGTTTAAGCCATAACAGTTTGAATAAGGTATTAAAGCTGTAATGTCCAACCCCGTTACGGTGATATAGTGCCTCCACATCAATATCGTTAGCGATATTTTCCATAATCGACAGAGTTCTCGGACATTTCCAAGAAATAATCGGATAAAGTTGATTGCCGGCTTTATCGAAAAGTGTACCGTCCACGCCAAAGGTGGTAACTGAAATCCCAACAATCTCTTTTCGTTGTTGTTCTGAAAGTTGAGAGAGCGTTTGTTTGGCACAGGTCATCAGTTTTGACCAGATTTCTTCAATATCCCAAATATGGAATTCAGGATTTTCCGCACCCGGTTGCGTATTATTCGGTAAGTGATGTGCCGCCACAATTTGACCTGTTTGGTCGATTGCAATAGTGCGAAGATTTGTTGCGCCACAGTCAAAAATAAGGGCAATAGACATAGATTTTCCCCTTGTTATTTCCTTGTAGGGACGCACTGTGTGCGTCCGCAAAAATATAAGAAAAAATAACCGCTTGTGATAATGGACGCACGCAGTGCGTCCCTACATGAGTCATATTATTTATAAAGAGGTCCGAAGTTTGCACACGCACGGTAGTCTTGACCTTCTTTGTCTTGACCGAAACCGTTCCACGCACTTGGGCGGAACACATCTTTATCTTCCACGTTATGCATACAAACCGGAATGCGTAACATTGATGCAAGGGTGATTAAATCTGCCCCCACGTGACCGAAAGTGGCTACACAGTGGTTTGCCCCCCAGTTTGCCATCACGCTATACACGTCTGCGAATGCACCTTTACCTGTTAAGCGAGGCACGAACCAAGTGGTTGGCCACGTTTCGTTGGTGCGTTTGTTTAAGGTATCGTGAACGTGTTCCGGTAAGTCGATTGACCAACCTTCCGCAATTTGTAATACAGGGCCGATGCCTTTGATGAGGTTGATGCGGTGCATCGTAAACGGCATTCCGCCTTTGGTTAAGAATTGAGAAGATAAACCGCCGCCACGGAAATATTCGTGCACTGCTGGACACCAACGGGTGTTTTCTAAACAGCGTTTGCCGTCTTCTTCTGTGACTTCCCAAACCGGCTTGATAACAGGCTTGCCGTCTTTATCGGTATGCTGACCTGTGCCATCTAATGCTGCTGAACCTGAGTTGATTAAGTGGATAAAGCCACTTTCCGGACGCCAGCCGGTAACACGCTCAACAGAATCTTCGCTCCAGTAAGTACGCACATCCGCAAACACTTGGGCTTGACCGGTTAATAAGTTACCGAACAACATATTCACGCCATTTAAGCTGTCGTTTTCGGTTGCCATAATGTATGGTGCTCGCACACCGTTCCAGTCATAGGTTGAGTTGAGTGTTGCCTCTAAGAAATCGCCGTTTGGTAAATGGTCTGTCCATTGGCGTTGTCCTTGGAAACCGGCTGCAATCGCATTATGACCTAATGCCTCTTCGCCATAACCTAATTCTGCTAAACGTGGGTTGCCGACCATTAAATCACGGGCGATGATGGTCATTTTCACCACATCTTCCCAAAGTTTGGCACGTTCTTCTGGGCTACGTTGGTTTTCCGGTGCATTCACATCAACACCTTCTTTGCAATAGGTTTTTACCCATTCCATCGCTAATTTAAATTCTGCCTCATCGTAGATGTTACGATCTAAACGGCGTTTAATTTCCGTCATATCTACATATTCATTACGCATACCTAAATATTCTTGGAAGAACTGTTGGTTTACGATTGAACCGGCAATCCCCATTGAAACTGAACCGATAGATAAATAAGATTTGCCACGCAGGGTTGCCACCGCTAAGCCTGCACGAGCAAAACGCAATAATTTTTCACGCACATCAGCCGGAATGGATTGGTCGCCCGCTTCTTGCACTTCTGTGCCATAAATAGAGAATGCCGGTAAACCTAATTGGCTATGACCTGCTAAGGCTGCCGCTAAATACACTGCACCCGGGCGTTCTGTGCCGTTAAAGCCCCAAATCGCTTTCGGCATATGTGGGTCCATATCAATGGTTTCAGAACCGTAGCACCAGCAAGGGGTTACGGTAATCACCGCTCCGACATTTTCACGTTTGAATTTTTCGGCACAAGCTGCAGCTTCGGCAACGCCACCGATGGTGGAATCAGCAATCACACATTCAACGAAATCGCCATTTGGGTGGCGGACTTCAGATTGAATTAATTGTGCAACGGCTTTTGCCATATTCATTGTTTGATCTTCAAGTGATTCACGCACTCCTAAACGGCGACCGTCAATGGTTGGGCGGATACCAATTTTTACAGGGGTAGATTTCAACGTTGTCATAAATAGTTCTCCCGATTGGTTAAAAAAATTCGTGATTGAATTTATTATGCATACGCAATATGAGTTATGAAGAAAAATGCGAATTTAGTTTAAATTTTGTGAGTGCGATCACAAAAAATGGGGGATTTTGGTAAAAATGAGTGAAAAAAGAATGCCCGATTTTGTTTTATTTCTGAAAAAATCGGGCAAATTCGGGCAAAAAACACTAAATAATGATTTCAATTTGATGTGCTAAGCAATAATTTTTGAGAAAGTCCGGTGGGGGTTGGTTGATAAATAATTTATCAATGCAAGATAAATCTTCGATACGAAACAAGTCTTTACGCTCAAATTTACTGTGATCGGCTAATAAAAAAACCTGTTTACTGTTCGCAATTAATTTACGTTTAAGGGAAATATTAATTTCGTTAGACTCCCAAATCGCACCGTCTGCAATGCCTGTACAAGAAAGAATTGCCAAATCAATTTTTAAACGGGTCAGTAACTGCTCGGATAATGGACCATAGAAGGCATCGTATTTTTCGGAATAAATACCACCGGTGGCAATCGTTTTAATGTGCGGTTTGTGTGAAAGGCTGTAGATAATCCGCATTGAACTGCTGACAACGGTGCAGGGAATATTTGGAATACGCTGTGCCACATTCCAAGAGGTTGAGCTGGCATCTAAAGCAATCACCGATTCTGGTTGTAAATATTCCAACACATTTTCTGCGATACTGCGTTTCGCCTCACTGTTCAGTCGTTGTCGGGTGGTAAATGAGCGACCAATATCTCGCTTTTTGTGGCTTACCGCTCCGCCGTGAGTGCGATGTAATAATCCATCTTTATCTAGCTTATTTAAATCTCGGCGGATAGTTTCAATAGAAACCCCACAATGTTCCGCCAATTCTTGAACGTTAGCTTCATCAAACTGTTCTATATATTCCATTATCTGTTTGTGTCGCAGCTGCATAATCTATCCTTTTTGTAAATTTTTCTCCAAATTTAACCGCTTGTAGCGTTGCTGTCGAGCAAGCAAATTTGATTTTTAGAAGGCGATCACATTTTGTGTTGCAAGCGGTTAAATTTAGGGAACTTTTTGTAAAATTTGTAATATATTTTGTGAAATTTCATTTCAGACTAATTGACAACCATTTTTATCTCTGTAAAATTCGCTTTGTTTGATGTTGAGAATTGTTTTTAATATCAAAATTTGGTAATCCTCTTAAATAACTTACCTAAGGAAATGTTTCGAATGAAAAAATTTAAATTACTTCCTGTTTCAGCTGCAGTATTGAGCGTACTTGCTGCAAATGCAATGGCTCAAACTGCTTCAACAGATACAGTAGCATTAGATACTGTTACTGTAACTGACAATCAAGGCTTAAAAGTGCAAAGCAATGTGGTAACAACACAGAAAAAAGATGAGAGCACACAAACAGACTTGCGTGGTTTATTAAAAGATGAGCCGGCAATTAGCTTAGGTGGTGGTAACGGTACATCACAATATCTCTATATTCGTGGTATGGGTCAAAACTCAATTGATGTAAAAGTAGATAACACTTACTCAGATAGCCAAATTTTGTATCACCAAGGTCGTCATATGTTAGATCCGGCATTGGTGAAAATTGTTTCTGTACAAAAAGGTGCAGGCAGTGCTTCAGCCGGTATTGGTCAAACTAATGGTGCAGTAATTGCTAAAACCGTTGATGCATTAGATTTATTAAAAAACAGCGATAAAAACTTCGGTGCAAAATTAGGTACTGGCTTCAGCACAAACCACGCTCACAATTTCAATGCAACCTTATATGGTAAAGGTGAAATCTTTGATGCTTTAGTTTCAGGTAATCTTGTGAGAGATCGCGACTATAAAGGCGGTAAAGATTACGTAAACCAATTCGGCACAAACCGTGTTCCGTATAGTGCATTGGATAAAACCAGCTTCTTAGCTAAATTAGGTGCAACATTGGGAGATCACCGTTTTGTATTAAGCCATTCAAGTGAGCGAAATGAAGGTCAGCGTTTAGTGCGTGAAGAATTTGATGTAGCACCTAACGGCACAAAGGTTTCTCCGTACAACCGCTTAACTGTAGAACGCCAAGCTCCAGCTAACCGTAGAATTACAGTTCAAAGAACTAACTTAGAATGGACTGGTAAAAACTTAGGCTTTGCTCAAGAAGCGACAGCTAACGTTTATCAATTAGTGCAAGGTCGTTGGTCTGAACACGAAAAAGGTAACGGCTACGCAGGTAATGTAGATTATGCAACGAAAACTAAAGTTGTTACTCACGGTGCGAATGTAAACTTTGATTCTGCCATTCACGAAAATGTATTATTAAAATACGGTGTGAACTATCGCCACCAAGAAGCTAAACCACACACTAAATTTAACCCTCTTGTGAAAAACCAAGAGAAAACCGATACCGGCGTGTATGTTGAAGCAATTACTGCTCCAGTAGATAAAGTAACTTTAACTACCGGTGTACGTTACGACCACTTCAAATTCAAAGCAATGGATGGTAAAGAGCGTAGTAATGGTGCATTCAGCCCAAGCGTTGGTCTTATCTATGAGCCAATTGAACACTTAAGCTTAAGTGCAAGCCACAACTATGCAACTCGTAGCCCTCGTCTGCACGATGCGTTAATGGCACACGGTAAGCGTGGTATGGTAACAATTGGTGATAACACCAAAGCAGAAAAAGCTCGCAATACTGAAATCGGCTTCAACTATAATGACGGCACATTTAGCTTTGACGGTAGCTACTTCTGGCAACATATCAAAGATGCTTTAGGTACAACAAATGGTCGTGATAACCACGGTAATGCAGCACAAGCGATTGTGAATGGCGGTAAAATTAAAAATCGTGGTTATGAGTTAAATGCAGGCTACCACAATAACGGCTTTACGGCTCGTGTTGGTGTTGCTCATAGCAAACCTCGTTTCTACACACAAACCGTGATGCAACGTAATAATCAAGGTCAGTTAGCTGAAACTGCATTGTTAAGCAGTAACCCGGAATACGCATCAGCTATCGGTCGTACTTGGACAGCTTCTTTAAGCTATCGCTTTGAACAACCAAATTTAGAAGTTGGCGTACACCACCGTATTGTTGAGAAAGTGAAACCTGAAGATAATTTCTTCGTTACAGGCGGAACATTACAAACAAATACAGGCACGGGTAAAGACAGCTACAATGTAACTGATATCACCTTAAACTGGAAACCACTTAAAGATGATAGCGTGAATGTAAACTTCGCAGTGGATAACGTGGCGAATAAAAAATACAACGCACACGGTCAGCGTGGTCAATTATCAGCTCGTGGACGTGAATTCCGTGCAGGTGTGAACTACACGTTCTAATTCTTAAATTAGACTAAAGTGCCCGATTGAACTAACATTCTCAATCGGGCATTTTTTATATTACAAGCGGTCAAATTTTCCAGTTTTTTTGCAAATTCACAGCTATTGATAACTTATCTGTATTAAACAGATTTGTTTGATACTAACGAACAAATTTATTCAGTACTAATGAATAAATTTATTCAATCCTATCGAATATTTTCCATTAAAGATTGCTTTCCCTTATTTTTCAATGCTAGCAACCGTTTGCGTAATGAATTATAATCAACACAAATTTTCATTTTAGATAGGAAAATCTCACCAATGACTATGCAAATCTTTCGTGGCTCGCCTGCCCTTTCAGAATTTCGTTTAAATCAACTTCAACAAAAATTTGTCGCCGCCAATCTGCCGGTGAAATCGATTTACGCAGAATATCTGCATTTTGCAGATTTAACCGCACCACTCTCGGCAGAGCAAGAAGATAAAGTAGTTCAGTTATTACACTACGGTCCAACCCTTGCGGAGCACGAGCCTGTTGGTGAAACCTTTATCGTGATTCCTCGTTTAGGCACGATTTCTTCGTGGTCATCAAAAGCAACCGACATCGCCCATAACTGTGGCTTAGAAAATATTGCCCGTGTGGAGCGTGGTTTAGCTTACTATTTTGAATTTGAGCGAGGCTTAACCGCTGAAGAAGAAAGCAAACTTGCTACCTTGTTACACGACCGTATGATGGAGACTGTGATTCGCAATGCAGATGATGCAGCGGTGTTATTCAAACAACAAGAACCAAAACCATTCACCAGCGTGGATATTTTAGGCGGCGGTCGCAAAGCGTTAGAAGAAGCAAACGTCAATTTAGGCTTGGCGTTGGCGGAAGATGAAATTGATTATTTGGTGGAAAATTTCACCGCACTAGGGCGTAACCCGAACGACATTGAGCTATATATGTTTGCTCAGGCGAACTCGGAACACTGCCGCCACAAAATTTTCAACGCAGACTGGACGATTGACGGCGTGAAACAGGAAAAATCCCTGTTCAAAATGATTAAAAACACCTTCGAGAAAACCCCTGACTATGTGCTTTCTGCCTATAAAGACAATGCAGCGGTAATGGAAGGCTCAACCGTTGGTCGCTGGTTCCCGGATCAAGACGGTCAATACCGCGCCCACCAAGAACAAGCCCACATTTTGATGAAAGTGGAAACCCACAACCACCCAACCGCCATTTCGCCATTCCCGGGGGCGGCGACCGGTTCAGGCGGTGAGATTCGTGATGAAGGAGCGACAGGACGTGGGGCGAAGCCGAAAGCGGGCTTGACAGGCTTTTCGGTATCTAACCTTGTGATTCCAAACTTTGAACAGCCTTGGGAAAATCCACTGTCTAAACCGAGCCGTATTGCGTCAGCACTCGATATTATGATCGAAGGCCCACTCGGTGGTGCTGCCTTTAACAACGAATTTGGTCGCCCAGCGTTGCTTGGCTATTTCCGTACTTACGAGGAAAAAGTAAATAGCTTTGCAGGCGAGGAAGTGCGTGGCTACCACAAGCCGATTATGTTGGCAGGCGGTATCGGTAACATTCGTGCTGAACACGTGCAAAAAGGCGAAATCCCTGTGGGGGCGAAGTTAATCGTGCTTGGTGGCCCGGCGATGAATATCGGCTTGGGCGGCGGTGCGGCATCGTCAATGGCATCGGGTAAATCGAAAGAAGATTTAGACTTCGCTTCTGTACAGCGTGAAAACCCGGAAATGGAACGCCGTTGCCAAGAGGTGATCGACCGTTGTTGGCAAATGGGCGATGAGAACCCGATTTTATTTATTCACGACGTAGGTGCAGGCGGTTTATCTAACGCAATGCCTGAGCTGGTACACGATGGCGAGCGTGGCGGTAAGTTCGACTTACGCAAAATCCTGTGCGATGAAAAAGGGATGTCGCCACTCGAAATTTGGTGTAACGAATCGCAAGAGCGTTATGTGTTAGCGGTTGCCCCTGAAAAACTCGAACTTTTCACCGCACTTTGTGAGCGTGAGCGTGCCCCGTTTGCGGTGATTGGTGAGGCGACCGAAGAGAAACATTTAACCCTACACGATGAGCATTTTGGCAATGATCCGATTGATTTACCGATGAACGTGTTACTCGGCAAAACCCCGAAAATGCACCGTGAGGTTTCGCAAAAAACCGTTGAAAATGCACCGCTTGCAATGGATGGTATCGACCTGAAAGAAGCATTACACCGTGTATTACGCTTGCCTGTGGTTGCCGAAAAAACCTTCTTAATTACGATTGGCGACCGCTCGGTAACCGGTATGGTGGCTCGTGATCAGATGGTCGGTCCGTGGCAAATTCCCGTAGCGGACTGTGCGGTAACAACTGCATCGCTTGATAGCTATCACGGTGAAGCGATGTCAATGGGCGAACGTGCACCGGTTGCACTACTAGACTTCGGAGCATCGGCTCGCTTAGCGGTGGCGGAAAGCATTACCAACATCGCTGCAACCAACATCGGCGACATTAAACGCATTAAACTATCTGCGAACTGGATGTCGGCAGCAGGACACGAGGGCGAAGACGCAGGCTTATACGAAGCGGTGAAAGCGGTGGGCGAAGAGCTTTGCCCTGCACTTGGCATTACTATTCCAGTGGGTAAAGACTCAATGTCAATGAAAACGACTTGGGAAGAAAACGGTGAGAAGAAAACGGTTACCGCTCCACTTTCCCTCGTGATTTCAGCATTTGCCCGTGTGGAAGATGTACGTAAAACGGTTACGCCACAACTTCGTACCGACAAAGGAGCCTCACGCTTACTCTTAATTGACTTAGGCGAAGGCAACAACCGCTTAGGGGCAACAGCATTAGCACAGGTTTATAAACAACTAGGCGACAAACCTGCGGATGTAGTAAACGTTCAAACCTTAAAAGATTTCTTCAACGCAATGCAAGCCTTAGTGGCAGAAGATAAATTATTAGCCTACCACGACCGTTCAGACGGTGGTTTAATCACAACTCTTGCAGAAATGGCATTTGCCGGCAACTGCGGTGTAGATGTGGATATTTCCGCTCTTGGCGACAATGATTTAGCGGTGCTATTCAATGAAGAGTTAGGTGCAGTAATCCAAGTCGCTGACAGCGAACTCAATGCGGTGCGTGAGGTGTTAAAAGCTCACAACTTGATTCACGTAACCAAAGAATTAGGTGCGGTGAATGCCGACAACCGCTTTGAAATCAGCCGAGGCTCTCGCAAACTGTTAAGCGAAAAACGCTCCGAATTGCGTGGCATTTGGGCGGAACTAACCCACCAAATGCAGCGTTTGCGTGACAACCCAGAGTGTGCAGACCAAGAGTTCGCCGCGAAAAAAGATGTGGAAAACAAAGGCTTATCTGCATTTTTAACCTACGATGTGAATGAAGACATCGCCGCACCGTTTATCAACAAAGGGGCGAAACCAAGCATTGCAATCTTGCGTGAGCAAGGCGTAAATAGCCACTACGAAATGGCGGCAGCGTTCGACCGTGCCGGTTTCAATGCGATTGACGTGCATATGTCCGACTTAATCGCTGGCAGACGTAACCTAAACGACTTCAACGCAATGGTCGCTTGTGGTGGTTTCTCCTACGGCGACGTACTCGGTGCAGGCGGCGGCTGGGCGAAATCGATCCTATTCAACCCAATGTTGCGTGATCAATTCAGCCAATTCTTCGCCAACCCGAACACGTTAGCATTAGGGGTGTGTAACGGTTGCCAAATGGTATCGAACCTTGCAGAGATAATTCCAGGTACAGAAAACTGGCCACGTTTCGTTCGTAACAAATCCGAACGTTTTGAAGCCCGTGCCGCGATGGTGAAAATCAACGACACCAACTCACTTTGGTTCAACGGAATGTCAGGCAGCCATATGCCGATTGCGGTTTCACACGGCGAAGGACAGGTTGAGTTCAAAAATCCACAGCAATTAGCGAACTTGCAACAGCAAAATCTCGTGATTGCACAATATGTGGATAGCCACCTCAACCCAACCGAACAATACCCAGCCAACCCGAACGGCTCGGCGTTTGGTATCACTGCTATCGGTAACACAGATGGCCGTGTGGCAATTATGATGCCACACCCAGAACGTGTGTTCCGTGCGGTCAGCAACTCTTGGTGTCCGGAAGATTGGACTGAGGATGGGGCTTGGATGAGATTGTTTAGAAGTGCAAGAGTGGCAATTTAATCTAAGTTAAAAAAACACTTACCTCTAGGTAAGTGTTTTTTTATGAATAATGTATAAAACACTCTAAATTTCTCAAGTTATACTTATTTATGACAATCAATTTATGTTAATCTATAGTTGTACAAGTCATTAAACTACATTTAGGGAATATTAGTGGCAGTTAGTCGATTTACAGACAAAGTTCTAAATTATGTGGCACTAGAGCCTTTAGGGACTAAAGAAAAAATGTGGTTTACGATTCCTGATGAGCCTTCCGAACAATATCTATTAAAAATATCTAGAGCAAATACAGGGGAACATTGGTCTGAATATATAGCTTGCAAAATTTGCCAAGAGCTTGGAATTCCTTGTGCTCAATATGAGATATTACCTTGTAAGAGCAAGACAGAGTCAGAACCTCCACGTATGGCTGTTGTGTCTGATAATTTAGTACAGAATGGATTTACGATGATCATGGGTAATGAATTTCTGTACAGATGTTTTCCTGGTATATATCCAACTCCAGAGATAAGCACAAATTCTAGAGAAAAAATCACACAATTTCAATGATTAAGTCAAGCCTAGATAATGTTCATATAAAAGATGAATGGGGATTCCCCAAAAATTTTTCATCATTTGATGTTTTTTGCGGTTACTTACTTTTAGATGCGTTAATTAGTAATCAAGATCGTCATCATGAAAATTGGGCTGTACTATATCATGATGAAACAAAATTATATTATTTATGTGAAACATATGATCATGCTGCTAGTCTAGGTAGAGAATTAACCCCAGAAAGAAGGGAAATATTACTCACGAGTAAGGATAGAGGGCAGCAATTATCTACATTTGTAGCTAAAGCACGCTCAGAAATTTTTAAAAATGAAAAAGATAATAAACCATTACTAACTATTGATGCTTTTAAGCTCGCTTTATCATTTCAATCTGATGAAGTAAAAAAATACTGGATAGGAAAAATTATTTCTCTTTCCGAAAGCGTTATACACAATATTTTAGATAAAATTAAAGATGAAATAATGGACACTAAAACCAAAAATTTTGTGTGTAAAATGATTTTATAAAATAAAAAACGGATCTTAGAAAATGTCAACTAAATCAGTTTATCTTGCATATAAGAAAAGCTTACCGTGTAATACATGGCATGTTATTGGTATCCTTTCTTATAATGATCAAACCAATCTTTACTCATTTAAATATACTAATGGTGTGCTTGAGGATACTAACTTTAGGCCTTTTAATGGTATGGAAGATTTATATCAAGAGTATGAATCACAAGAATTATATCCTCTATTTAAGAATAGAATTTTATATGAGAAAAGACCAGAATATTCTCAATTTATTGAATGGCTGGGATTAAACCAAAAAGCTAATCCATTAGATATTTTGTCCGTGTCTGGAGGACAAAGGATTACAGATACTTTACAAACTTTTGGTAAAGTTGAGACAAAAGAGAATGGAGAATTTAGTCATTCATTTTTTATTCATAGCTTAAGCTGGTTAACACATTATCAATTAGAAAAGATTTCCCAATTAGCGCCAAAAGAAAAATTATATTTCTGTTTAGATCCGCAAAATGAATTTGATCCAAATGCTGTTTTAATTAGGACTAAGGATCCAAAAGAAATTATTGGTTATTGTCCTCGGTATTTATCTGAAACAGTAGCAAAATTACTAGTTCAAGATCCAAATGCAATTTCATTAGAAGTTGATATCGTGAATAAAGATGCTCCTTTACAATATAGATTAAAATGTCTATTGACAGGTAAATTTCCTACAGGCAGTAATTTAAGCTTTAATAATGGTACTGAATTTCAACCTTTAATTTAGTCTCTTTTCCTTATGGTACAGGCACTTTGGTGAGTGCCTTTTTCTTTTTATTTTAAAGTAGTTTTAAACCACACCAATTTATTTGAGATGAATATTCTTTTCCCCGATAGCACTCGTCTCTGACGAGTGCCTTTTTCTTCTCTGTTAAACGTAACTTTCCTTCTATTAAATTACAGCACTCGTCGGAGACGAGCGCTATCTTTCTTATTTGCAAAAAATGAGGTGAAATTGACCGCTTGTATTTTTGCGATCTCTGTCGAAAATTTGTGATTTATTGCTTGTCTGCTGTGAGATTTTGAGTAAATTCAGCTTATTATGTTTTAGTTGAAGGTATTCTATGAGTAGAAAATACAAAATGAGAAATAGCGATGGGGCTTATTTTGTGAGTTTTGCAACGGTATATAGGATAGACATTTTTATTCCTGAGGTTTATTTTTAAGTATATTAAAAAATCTTCTCCAATTTTTTCTATAATATTCTTCTATATAAGTAATAAATTCTAAATTACTCACATTCTTGGTACAAGGATAACCATCAGGCATAAAAAGCTCATCATTAGAATGATAATCGGAATTCATATAGCAACTACATACACCAATATGAGGGTTCTTTCTATTATTTAGTAATCTACCTTGTGCTCTTTCAATTAATGAAAGTGGTAGCCTATCGATAAAACACTCTCTAAGTGAATGAATAGTATCATTATTTCCTACGGTACCAACTAGCATTTTTTCCCAAGTGTGTGAAGGACTAATATCTGACACAATAAAATGGCAAACTACTACATATGGGAAACCTATCATATAGCCCCTGAGCTTGAGTAAAACCGAATTTCTTGGGCGATTTTCCTTGCTGTTCGTATGATGCTCTTATGACTTTAGCTTCTACAGCAAGAGATTCTGAAAATATAATATTATCCTCAGTATAAGGAATTATTAGCATATCAATATCACCCGGCTTATTTAAGTTTTGATGCAGTTCTTTAGAAGGGATAAGTATAGTTGCTAAAACTCCCTTATAGTCAGAGATACTAAAAAATGTAGGATGGGTTTTTCTTAAAAACTCACCTAATAATCGCATATTAGCTATTAGTCTTAACAGCATTCCATTTTCATTATGGTTGTTCATCCATTCTTTAGGACAAAAAAGAGGAGTATTACTAGTAAGAGGTTTGGTTTTGTAGAGTTTCATTTATTATTTTTATAACCTTGAATTACATTATAGAATGAAGTTTATCAAAATAATCGAAAAGTCTCCTTGATGGAATAAGTGCTATCCTTTCAAGTTTGCAAAAAATAAATTTAAATTGACCGCTTGTATTTTTGCTCTCTTTGTTGAGAAATGATGATTGTCCAGGTGTCTGCAAGAAATAAAGATATTCTATGAGTCAAAAAAACCAAATGTAACCTATTTCTACCCAGCAATTAATCCCCTATTTTATGTACCAGATCAAATTATTTACACTGATTTATCGGTATGATCTCTTTAGTTTTTTTAATTAAGGAGCTTTATATGAAATTCAAAAAATTAGCATTAGCAGCAATGTTAGGTGGCTTATTTGTAACAGCCAATGCGGCAGAATTACCTAATATCACTATTTTAGCGACAGGCGGAACTATTGCCGGTAGTCAGCAGAATGCGAATAGCAGTGCATATCAAGCGGGGCAATTGAATATTGAAACCTTAATTGAAGCTGTACCAGAAATGAAAACATTGGCGAATATCAAAGGTGAGCAGATTGTGAAAATTGGCTCACAAGATATGTCGGATAGCGTGTGGTTAAAACTGGTTAAAGCGATTAATCAACAATGTGCAGCAACAGATGGCTTTGTCATTACACACGGCACAGACACAATGGAAGAAACCGCTTATTTTCTTGATATGACGGTGAAATGTGAGAAACCTGTTGTATTAGTTGGTGCAATGCGTCCGGCAACAGAAAAAAGTGCGGATGGTCCATTGAATTTGTATAATTCAATTGTAGTGGCAAAAGATCCCAAATCTGCCGGACGTGGTGTGTTAGTGGCAATGAACGATGCGGTACTTGGTGCAAGAGATGTTACCAAAACCAGCACGACTGCGGTGCAAACATTTAGTTCGCCGAATTTTGGTTCTTTAGGTTACGTCCATAATAGTAAAGTAGACTATGAACGCTCTCCGGAAAGCAAACATACCGTTAATACCCCATTTAATGTGAATGAATTAAATGAATTACCTAAAGTCGGTATTATTTATGCTTATGCGAATATGCCGACAGAGCCGCTTAAAGCCTTGTTAGATGCGGGTTATCAAGGCATTGTGGTGGCAGGTGTTGGTAATGGTAATATGAATGCGGAAAATCTTGCATTATTAGAGGAAGCAGCGAAAAAAGGCGTTGCGGTGGTACGTTCTTCTCGTGTACCAACTGGCTATACTACTCGTGATGCGGAGGTTGATGACAGTAAATATGGCTTTGCTGCTTCCGGCACGTTAAATCCGCAAAAGGCTCGTGTGTTATTGCAATTAGCTTTAACCCAAACGAAAGATATCAAAACTATTCAGCAATATTTTGAGGATTTTTAATAAAGGTTGAAGCATATAAAAAATGGCATAAGTGAGTAAACTTATGCCATTATTTTTTGTATGTGGTTTGACTGCTGCAAGCGGTGTGATTTTGCTATTTTTTTGCAAATTTAGCCTGTATTTTATGAGCAACAATAAACAGTACTAAGATTCCAATGATAATTGGATCGAATGTTACGCTTTTTACCGACCAATAATAATGCATCATTGCCAATACTAATGCAGGATAAGCCCACTGGTGAATCGTCCCCCAGCGTGTTCCTAATTTTCGTTTTAGCATAGGCAGCGAAGTTACTGCCATTATGCTTAGAATGAAAAAAGCAGCTGCTCCTAAAATTAAATATGGGCGACCGGCAAGCTCGCTAAAAAATAATTTGACATCAAGGCTTAATTCTAACAATAGATAGCTTGAGATGTGTAGAGCTGCCCACGCAAACGCCCAT